>DATHDT010000137.1:0-7755 GCA_035318905.1 Gemmatimonadales bacterium
TCATGGCGCTGCCGGTGCTCGACGGGGGCCGGAAGGTGGTCGGCATCGTGCACCTGCACGATCTGATGAAGGCAGGCGCCGTATGAGGAGATTGCTTCCGATCCTCCCGCTTCTCCTGGCGGCCTGCCAGAGCGGTTTGCGCCCCACCGCGACGCAGACGGCCCTCGACTCGGCCGACCAGGTGCTCATCGGGATGACGCACTACGTCACCGAGACCGGTTTGCAGCGCGCCCGCGTGAAGGCCGACACAGCCTACTTCTTCTCGAACACGCAGTCCGCCGAGATGCGCCGTGTCCACATCACGTTCTACGATGTGACCGGGCGCGAGACCTCGACGCTCACGGCGAAGGAAGGGACGTACCACTGGCGCACCGGCGACATGGAAGGGCGCGGGAGTGTCGTCGTCGTGACGAAGGATGGGCGCACGCTGAAGAGCGAGGTGATGCGCTACCGCCAGGCCGGCAATGAAGTCAGCTCGGACAAGGACTTCGTGTTCGAGGGACAGGGGGGTCAGCACATCGAAGGCGAGGGGTTCACGTCCGACCCCGAGTTCAAGAACCTGGTCGCCAAGCACCCGAAGGGGACGGGCGGCCAACTGCGGTTGCCGAATCAATGATCGCCGTGCTCGCCGTCCTCGTTCTCGCGCAGCAGCCCGCTGCCGCCCCGGTCGCCGCCAACGCCGGCGCCGGCCGGCCCTGTACGATCGTGATCGACTCGATCGGCGGGAACTACCGCCAGACGGTGCCGGCCCCCGGGGACACGAACCGCTTTGCCGGCGGCGGCGTGCTGGCGCATTGCGAGGGTACCGGCAGCACGATCTCCTCGGACAGCGTCGCGATGTACGGGCGCCAGCGACGCATCGACTTCATCGGACGGGTCGTCATCCGCGACACCGCGATGGCCCTCGATGCGAACCGCGCCTCGTACTACCTGCGCGACGAGCGGCTCGAGGCGCGGAAGAACGTCGTGGCGACCAACCGGCGCAGCGGCACCGTGCTGCGCGGGCCCCACCTCGATTACTATCGCGCGGCCGCCGGCATCCGCGACACGGTGGAGATGTTCGCCACGTCGCGCCCCACCGTCGAATACCGCGAGACGGCCGATTCTGGAGAGCCGTACATCATCGTGGGAGACCGGCTCCGCTTCAAAGGCGACGACCGCGTGTGGGCGGGCGGCCAGGTCACCGTGGACCGCAGCGACTTCGCGTCAAAGTCGGACTCCTTGCTGCTCGACGAGACCACCGGGATCGGCGTCCTCGTGGGCCAGCCGCGCGTGGAAGGGAAGGGCGGCAAGACCTACACGCTGGTCGGCACGCGCATCGAGCTTGGGCTCGAGCACCGCGAGATCACCCTGGTCAAGGCGCTCGGCCAGGGGAAGGCGACGGGCGACGACTGGACGCTCACCGCCGACACCATCCACCTGCTCGTCGGGGACAAGAAGCTGCAGCAGGCGCTGGCGTGGGTGGGCGAAGGATCGAAGGCGCGAGCGCACGCCGTCTCGAGCCTCTACACGATCGATGCCGACTCGATCGCCGTCGACACGCCCGGCGAAGTGCTCACCGAGCCCCGCGCCTACCGCAACGCCCTGTCGCGGGCCAAACGCGACTCGGCGACGGCTCCGGCCGACATCGATTGGATCGCGGGCGATTCGTTGACGGCCCGGTTCGTCCAGGAGAAGGATTCCACCGGGCGCGAGCACTCGCGGCTGCAGCAGATCGTCGCCCGCGGGGCGGCGCGCGCGCTGACGCATCACTTCGACGACCGCGATACGACGGCGGCGCCGGCCATCAACTATTCGCGCGGCCAGCGCATCGCCGTACTGCTGCGCGGCGCCAAGGTCGATCGCATCGTCGTCGCCGGCAAGGCCGACGGGGTGCATCTCGAGCCGCGGCCGCCGGCGCCGCCCGCCCCGGCCGACACCACGAAGAAGACGCCATGAGCACCGCCGACCGCCTCGCCGAGCTGCTCGCCACGCGCGACTCGTCGCTCGCTCTCGCGGCCGCGGCCCTGGCCCGCATCGCGGACGCCGACGGCCGCGCCACGTTCGGCGCGCTCGCGGTGGCGTACCGCGAGGAGTTCCTGAAGCTCCGCGCGCATGCCAAGGGATCCGCCATGGCGTCCCCCGAGGCGGGCTCCCTGTCCGTCGACGACGCGCGTACCTACCTGTCGACGTCGGTGTTGCCGCGCCTGAGCACGCTGCGCGTCGTGGTGCTGCCGGTGGGCGCGCTGTGGAGCGAGGCACCCGTCGCCTTCGCCGCCGAGATCTGGGCCGACATGCCCGCGGAGCGCGAGGCGGCCGCCCGGCATTTCCTCGAGGTCGCCGAGCAGACCCTGGCGCGGAGCGAGGCCGTGAGTGGCGAGCACCACGCGGTGCGGGACGCCAGCCGTCTCGAGGCCCAGCATCTCGTCAAGACCTACAAGAGCCGCCGCGTGGTGAACGACGTATCGGTGCACCTGTCCCAGGGGGAGATCGTCGGCCTGCTCGGGCCCAACGGGGCGGGGAAGACGACGTCGTTCTACATGATCACGGGGCTGATCCGTCCCGACCAGGGCCGCATCCTGCTCGACGAGCGCGACATCACCGCGGAGCCGATGTTCCGGCGCGCGCAGGCGGGGATCGGCTACCTCGCCCAGGAGCCATCGATTTTCCGCAAGCTGAGCGTCGAGGACAACGTCCTCGCCATTCTCGAGACGCTCGACATCGACACCGGCGAGCGGCAGCGCCGGCTCGAAACCCTCCTCGACGAGCTGGCGATCAAGCACCTGCGCCGGCAGAAGGCGTTCCAGCTGTCGGGGGGCGAGCGGCGCCGGCTCGAGATCACGCGCGCGCTCGTCACCGAGCCCAAGTTCCTGCTCCTCGACGAGCCCTTCGCCGGCGTGGATCCGATCGCCGTGCACGACATCCAGACGATCGTCGCCGGCCTGCGCCATCGGGGCATCGGGGTGCTGATCACCGATCACAACGTCGAGCAGACGCTCGACATCGTCGACCGCGCGTACATCATGTTCGAGGGCCAGGTGCAAGTCGGCGGCACGGTGCGCGAGCTGGTGTTCGACGACCGGGTCGCGGACCTCTACCTCGGCCCGACCCTCACCGCGCGTCTGCGGGCGCGCCTCACGGCCGCCGTATGAAGACCGGCCTGCATCAGCACACGTCGCTCCGGCAGGACCTGCGGATCAATCCTCGCCTGTACCAGGCGATGGATCTGCTCTACATGCCGCTGCTCGACTTGCAGCAGCACTTGAAGCAGGAGCTGCTCGGGAATCCCTTCCTGGAGCTGCTCGAGCCCGAGGAGGAGACCGAGGCCCCGGCCCCGGAGCAGAAGGCCGCGGAGAAGGAGAAGTCGGGGGATGACGAGCCCGACTGGGAAGCCATCCTGATGGACGACCGCACCGAGCACGGCGTGCCGAGCGGCACGCTGGGCGGCGCGCAGGAATACGTGGAGCCCGTGTCGGTCGAGAGCAAGGACCTGATCGATCACCTGCGCGATCAGACGCGGATGCTCGATCTCAGCCCGCGGCAGCAGCTGTTGTGCGAAGAGTTCCTCGGCAACATCGGGGAAGACGGCTACCTCCAGGCGAGTCTCGAGGACATCCTCAAAGGCGCGAACCAGCTCCTCGAAGAATACGAGGCGGAGTCGGAGCTGGATCTGAACGTCGCCCCGTACACGGTTGCCGAGGCTGAGGCGATGCTGCACATCATCCAGCAGCTCGATCCGCCCGGGATCGGCGCGCGCAATCTCCGCGAGTGCTTGCTGCTCCAGATGGAGGGCCACAAGCGCACCGACACGCTGGTCTACCGTCTCGTGAAGGAGGCGTTTGACGACCTCATCGCCCACCGCTGGAGCGATTTGGGCAAGCGCTTCGGACTCGCGCCGGAAGAGGTCCAGCGCGCCGCGGACGAGCTGGCGCGCCTCGACCCCAAGCCGGGCCTGCAGCACTCGGCGGCGAACGACGCCTACATCATCCCCGACCTGATCGTCGAAAAGATCGACGACAAGTACCACGTGTTCCTGAACGACGGCGGGTTGCCGCGGCTGCGCATCTCCCGCACCTATCAGGACATTGCGCGCGACAAGAAGAAGTACGACACCGAGAGCAAGGAGTTCATCAACCAGCGGCTCAACAGCGCCCACTGGATGATCCAGGCGATCGAGCAGCGCCGCCAGACGATGCTCAAGGTGATGAACTTCATCGTGGACCGGCAGCGTGACTTCTTCGAGAAGGGCATCGAGTACCTCAAACCCCTCACGCTGCGCGAAGTGGCGGACGTCATCAGCATGCACGAGAGCACGGTGAGCCGGGTGACCAACGAGAAGTACGTGCAGACGCCGCGCGGCCTCCTGCCGCTCAAGTTCTTCTTCTCGAGCGGTCTCACGACCACGACCGGCGAGGACGCCAGCGCCCGCTCGATCAAGGCGCAGATTCAGAAGATGGTGGACGACGAGAACCCGAAGGATCCCCTGACCGATCAGCAGATCGTCCAGATGTTCGAGCAGCGCGGCGTGAAGATCGCGCGCCGCACCGTCGCCAAGTACCGTGACCAGCTCGGCATCCTGCCCGCGCGGATGCGCAAACGCCTGTGAGCCTCGCGACGAATTCGATGCCCCCCGAGGTCAGTGTGCTCGTCCCCGCCAAGGACGAGGCCGAGAACCTCCCCGAGTTCGTGCGCCTGGCGCGGGAAGCCCTGCTGCCGCTGCCCTACGCGTGCGAGGTCGTCATCGTGGACGACGGCAGTCACGACGGGACGCCGCGCGTCCTGGCCGAGCTGGCCGCGAAGCACCCCTTCGTGCGCGTGGTGACGCACCGCGCGCAGCGGGGGATCGCCGACGCCTTGAAGTCCGGCTCCGATGCGGCGCGCGGCCGGGTCCTCGTGTTCTATCCCGCCGACCTGCAATACCTCCCCGCCGATATCCCGAGCCTCGTCGCGCCGATCATCGAGGGGAAGGCGGACATCGTGACGGGCACGAAACAGGGGCACTACGAGAAACGCTTCGTCTCGAGCGTGTACAACGGTCTGTCGCGCTGGCTCTTCGGCGTGCAGGTCACGGACCTGAACTCGGTCAAGGCGTATCGGCGCGAGGTGATGGATGGCGTGCCGACGCGCCCCGACTGGCATCGCTTCATGGTCGTCATCGCGGCCACGCAGGGCTTCCGGCTCGCGCAGCAACCGATCGCGCTCCACCCGCGCCGAGCCGGGAAGTCGAAGTTCGGCCTCGGCCGCATCCCCGTGGGCGTGTTGGATCTCCTCTCCGTCTGGTTCCAGCTGCGCTTCGGTCGCAAGCCGATGCTGTTCTTCGGCGTGGCCGGCGCGCTCCTGTTCTCGCTGGGTCTCGTCGTCGGAGCGGTAGCGCTCTACCTGCGCTTCGGACCCCCGCACGTGGGCTTCCGGCCGCTGCTCGATTTGATCATGGTGCTCGTGATCTCGGGCGTCTCGCTCTTCGGGTTCGGGTTCGTGGGTGAGATGGTCGCCGGGATGCGCGAAGAAGTGCGGGCGCTCGAGCGCGAAGTCGAGCAGCTGCGCCAGCAACGGGAGCCCTGACGCGTCGACCCGGTACGAAAAGGGCCCCCTGAACGGGGGCCATTTTTGTTGCGTCCCCGCAACACACGGGCGAGTCGCGTGAGCTTGCGAACTGTGGCACTAGTGTTGCACCATTGGACGCAGTCACCCAGAACTGTTGCGCGCGCGCACCATGCCTCCACTTCGTCTCACGAGTCTGCTGCAGACTGCGCTCCCCGAGCTTTCCTCGGCGAGCCGCGCGGTCGTCAACACCCTTGCGTGCCTCAACGGCAATGCGCTATCGGCCCGGGACATGGCCGAGTGGGTCGGGCTGCGCGATCGCTACCAACTCGCGCGCGCGCTGCGTCGTGACGGTCTGCCGCCGCTGGAGCAGTTGGCCGGGTGGAGTCGCGTCCTGTACTGGATCAGCGAATCAGAGTCGAGTGGCGCCTCGCTCCGCCAGTTGGCGCAGCGCGACCACGTCGATCCCGCCGTGGCGTACCGTCTGGTGCATCGCGTGATGGGCCTGCCGTGGTCCGAGGCGCAACGCGCCGGTCTCTCGGTCGCCGTGCTGCGTCTGCGTGAGCGTCGCGGCGTCCGGGTGATGCCTGGCCGCAAGCAGGCTGTCGCGCTGCCCGCGCGCATGGCGCGAGCCGTCGGGGACGACGTGGTGACGAGCATCGCAGGAACGCCCGCACGTGCGCCGCGCCCGCCAGCCCTCTTGGCCGCGGCTCCGCAACATCCAGCCGCCGTACTCGGGGATCGTCTCGTCACGGGCGGAGGTCCATTCGACGTCGCGATGGTCCCCAAGGGCCTCGCGTTGATCACGCGGCCACACTCGGCCGCGGTCGACGTCGTCCGGGTGCACCCGCTCAGTGTCGTCGCGACGATCCGCACGGGGCCCGTGCCGACGCGCGTCGTCGTCGATCCACTGGGAACGCGGGCGTACGTCACGAACCAGTTCGCCGAGGAAGTCGGCATTATCGACCTCCATACGCTGCGGCAAGCGGGGGCCATTCCCATCCAGGGTCACCCGCTCGGCGCCGCGATCGCCCCTGACGGGCACACGCTCTACGTCGCGACAAACCTGGACCGCCTCCACGCCGTGGCGCTTCCGCAGGGCCGCATCCTGGCGTCGGTGCCGATTCCGATGGGCGCGCTCCACCTCGTCGTGCACCCGTCGGGCCGCCGCGTGTATGTCCCATGCTTCAAGGCCGGCGTGATCGTCGAGCTCGACGCCCACACGCTGTGCCCGATGCGGCAGTTCGCAGTCGGTGGGATGGCCCAGGACGTCGTCATGACGCGCGATGGCACCACCCTCTATGTCGCCAACGAAGGTGGCTGGTTGAACGCCGTTCACCTCCCGACCGGCCGCGTCAGCTCACTCACGCTCGACGGGCCGTCGATGGGATTGGCGCTGAGTCCCGACCAGGAGGTGTTGTTCGTCGGTCTCCTCTTCGCCGGGCGTATAGCGGTCGTCGACACCAGGACCTTCAAGGTGAGCGGGGCGATCGTGACGGGCGGGAGGCCCCGGCTGATCGCCTTCGAACGGACGGGCCGCACGGCCCTGGTCGCCAACGAGGCGGGGACGGTAGACCAGATTCGCTGAAGGGGCAGGGCAACAGGGGTTATGACTTTTGGCGCGCGGCAGCTTGTGGGGGAGCGCCCAGGACCCAGATTGCCCCACATGGCTGCTCGCCTTGTTCTGGCCGTCGTCCTCGCCGCGTTCGCTACCGCCGCGTCCGCGTGTAAGACCTCGACTGAAGTGGTGTTTCTCGTGGGCCTGGACATCGCGCCCTCCGACACCTTCCTCCCGCAATTCGGGACCCTGCGGCTGGACGTGACAGCCCACGATACCGGCGGACGGCAAATCAACGTGCACCCACTCTTCGAGGTGGGCGACTCGACCCTCGTGTCAGTCACGCCTGACGGTTTCGTGACTTCCCTGGGCCCCATCGGTACCACCGTCATCGAAGCGTCGCTGGGTCCCTTCGAGGATTACGTCACCGTCACCGTGCACGACTCGAGTCTGGTGCGCGTGAAGGTCCCGAATCGAGCGTACGGAGCCGCGATCGCACCCAACGGCGTCGCATACGCCACGCAGGTCGATCTCGGCACGCTCAGACGCATCGATCTTCAACTGCGCACCGTCGGCGCCGAGGTCGCGGTCGGCAGCATACCGACCGAACTTGCCTTTTCCTCGACTGGAGCGGTGGCGTACGTGACTAACCAGGCCAGTCAAAGCGTCAGCATCGT
>DATHDT010000138.1:0-3997 GCA_035318905.1 Gemmatimonadales bacterium
GCCCATCGTAGCGGAGGCGGCCGTACACCTCGTCCGAGATCACCGTGAGGTCGTGACGCAACGCCAGCTCGGCGAGCGCAGTCAGGGCAGCGGGAGTTGCGACGCCGCCGGTGGGGTTCCCGGGCAGGTTCACGACCAGCGCCCGCGTGCGTGCCGTGATGAGGGCAGCGAGGCTCGCGTCGAGCCGGTAGCCGACGGGAACCCCTCCGGCAAAGCGCACCACCGATGCGTAGATCGGGAATCCGGGGTCAGGCACCAGGACTTCGTCTCCCGGTTCCAGGACCGCGAGAAGCGCGTAGAAGAGCATCGGTTTCGCGCCGGGCACGACGATCACGCTCTCCGCCGGCGCTCGCACGCCTCGCCACGTCAGGGATTCGGCAATCGCGTCGCGCAGAGCGGGCAGGCCGGCGGGACTCACGTAGCGAGTGTGGCCGTCGTGCAGAGCGCGGACACCGGCTTCGATCACGTGCGGCGGCGTGGCTCCGTCGGGCTCTCCGATCTCGAGGTGAACCACGTCCCGTCCCGCGGCTTCCAGGCTGCGCGCGGCCGCGAGGACCTCGAAAGCCCCCTCGCCCGAGAGGACGTTGACTCTGCTGGCAGGCGCAAGCGGCATGCGGCACACCCTCCGGGCCAAAACGAAAACGGCCGCTCCAATGAGCGGCCGCGGAAAAGCGATTTCCTGAAAACAATCGTCGCCCGGACAAATGGGGCCGCGGGCGACTCGCTTTTTAGCACTTTGTTTAACGTGGCGGCAATACGCGGCAAATGACCACGGGTCTTCAGTTGTAAGGGGAGTCTAGCCCCCCAGTTCCCAATTCGTCAAGGGCTGGATTCCGTGTCGATCTGCGCTCGCTGCAGGTGCCCCGAGTAGTCGACATAGACCGTCTTGGTCTCGGAGTAGAAGTCGTACACCTCCCACCCGCCCTCCCGATGGCCGTTCCCCGTCTGCTTGACGCCCCCGAACGGCATGTGGGCCTCGGCCCCGATCGTCGGCGCGTTGACGTACGTGATCCCGTTGTCGAGATCCTCGATGGCCCGGAACGCCGCATTGACGTCCCGGGTGTACAGCGAGCTCGACAGACCGTAGATCACGTCGTTGTTCACCCGAATCGCCTCGTCCAGGTCCTTGACCTTGATGACCGCCAGGGCCGGACCGAAGATCTCCTCCTGCTCGACCCGCATCCCCGGCTTCACACCTGCGAAAACGGTCGGCTCGTAGAACCACCCGCACTCGAGGCGCTTGTCGCCCTGAGGGATCTTGCCCCCGATGGCGACACTCGCTCCCTCTTTCTTGGCGATGTCCGCATACTCGGCGACCTTCTGCCGAGCCTCCTCGTGGATGAGCGGGCCGACCTCGCTCTTGTCTTCGAGACCGGGACCCAGCCGCAGTTTCTCGGCCCGGTCGCACACCATCTTGAGGAAACGATCGTGAATCTTGTCGTGGAGGATCAAGCGGCTCGTGGCGGTGCAGCGCTGGCCCGTGGTACCAAACGCGCCCCACAGCACGCCGTCGAGCGCCAGGTCGAGATCGGCGTCCTCCATCACAATCATCGCGTTCTTGCCGCCCATTTCGAGCGACAGCCGCTTGTGCATCTTGCCGCACGTCGCGCCGATGATCGATCCGGTCTCCGTGGAGCCCGTGAATGAGATCACGGGCACGTCGCGATGCTCGACCATCGCGCGACCGACGACCGACCCCTGGCCGTGCACCAGCTGCACCACCTCGGGCGGCAGGCCCGCTTCAATCAACACTTCGACCAGTAAATGGCCGGTGTGCGGCACGTCCTCGGCGGGCTTGAAGATCACCGCGTTCCCGCAGAGCAGGGCCGGGAACATCTTCCACGTGGGGATGGCCAACGGAAAGTTGAACGGCGTGATGAGCCCCGCGATGCCGATCGGCCGGCGATAGCTCATCGCCCACTTGTTGCGAAGCTCGGACGGCACGGTGCGGCCAAAGAGACGCCTTCCCTCCGTGGCGGCGTAGAACGCCGTGTCGATCCCTTCCTGCACGTCGCCGCGCGTCTCGGCGAGGACCTTGCCCATTTCGCGCGTCATCGCCCTGGCGATCGCGTCCTTCCGCTCGACCAGGAGGTCGCCCACGCGTTGCAGTACTTGCCCCCGGATTGGCGCCGGCGTCTTGGACCAACGGGCAAACCCGCGTTTCGCGGACTCGATCGCCTTGAGCATGTCGGCGGGCCCCGAGCGCGGGAACTTGCCGATCACGTCGTTCCAGTCGGCGGGATTGCGGTTGTCGAAGTATTCCCCGGTGGAGGGCGCGACCCATTTGCCGGCAATGAAATTCTTGAACGCTTCAGGCATCTTACTTGGGCTCCGGGCAGAACCAGACTGCCGCTTGATTGGCGTAACCGATGCGGGGAAGGACGGCGCCCGCCACGAGAATGAGGCCCCAGGCCACGAGCCCGAGGGACAGGATATGGGCGAGTCCCATGCGCCGCTTCCATGACGAGACACCGGTCCAGGCGCCCGCTACGACCACGGTGCTCGCCCCGATCATATAGAAGAGCAGCTTGGCTCCGCAGACGTGGCTGTACGGCCACGCCAACATCCCGAAGCCCAGGAGCACGCCAAGCCCCACCCGGATCCAGGTTGCGAGCCGCGAGGCGGGACCCGCCGGGGCCGTGTGAGGGGTGGGGGTACCGTGGGGCGCGGGATACGCGCGCGGCACCGTCGGCGCGCCACGACCCAACGTCGGATCGGCCTCGGGGAGCTTCGCGAGCAGCTTGTCGACCTCGCGCATTTCGCGATCCCAATCGCGATCCTTGAAGTCCTTCTCTTTCCCGGGCACTACGCTCCTCCCTCTCGGGCCAGTCCGTAGCGTTCGATCTTCTTGTAGAGATTGCTGCGCGGCATCTGCAATGTGCGCGCAGTCTCCGAGACGTTCCAGTCGTGCTCCTGGAGCTTCGTCAGCAGGAACGCGCGCTCGGCCGCCTGCTTGAACTCTTCAAACGTAGCGGCGCGCAGCCAGGTTGCATCCCCGCCCTCCGGAGCGGTGCCACCCGTCCCCCGTCCGCCGTCCCCCGTCCCCACGAGCCGCTGCACATCGGCTTCGGTGACCGTGTCTCCGGCCGCGAGGATCAACAGCCGCTCGACACCGTTCTTGAGCTCGCGGATGTTGCCGGGCCAGTCGTGCGCCGTGAGCCGTTGCACGGCGGCCGGCTCGATCTCCTTGGGCGGCAGACCGCTGCGCGTGAGCTCGGCCGTGAAATGCGCGACGAGCTGGGCGATGTCGCCGCGCCGCTCCCGCAGTGGCGGGACCTCGATCGGGACGACGTTCACGCGGTAGAGCAAGTCTTCGCGGAAGTGCCCCTCGCGGATTTCCTGCTCCAGGTTCTTGTTCGTCGCGGCGATGACGCGCACGTCGACCGCGAGCGTCTTGCCCGACCCGACGCGCGAGATGACGCCCTCTTGCAGCGCGCGCAACACCTTCGCCTGCGCCGAGAGACTCATGTCGCCGATCTCGTCGAGGAAGAGCGTGCCGCCGTCGGCCAGCTCGAACTTGCCGGCGCGGTCCGCGAAGGCGCCCGTGAAGCTGCCTTTCACATGTCCGAACAGCTCGCTCTCGATCAGCTCGGACGGGATGGCAGCGCAGTTGACCTCCACGAAGGGACCAGCGGCTCGAGGGCTGAGTGCATGGATCGCCCGCGCGACAAGCTCCTTGCCGGTGCCGTTCTGCCCCGTGATCAATACGCGCGCCGCCGTGGGCCCGACCTTCTCGAGGCGCTCGATGACCTGCCGGATCGCCTTGCTCGACCCGACGATCTCGTACTGCGCGTGCACCTCTTGCTTGAGGCGCACGTTCTCGCTCACGAGCACGACGTGCTGCAGCGCGTTCCGCAGCGTGAGCAGGATGCGGTCGGTGTCGAGGGGCTTCTCGAGGAAGTCGTAGGCGCCGAGCTGCGTCGCCTCGACGGCTGTCTGAATCGTCCCGTGGCCCGAGATCATGACCACCTGCGCGGACGGGTCCAGCTCGCGCATG
>DATHDT010000139.1:0-3225 GCA_035318905.1 Gemmatimonadales bacterium
TGGAACTGGCCGTATACGACGGCCAGGATGAGCCCCGCCGTGAACGGCAACAGCACCCACCCCAGCGGCCGCCAATACCGCATCGCCATACCGGCCGCGACCACCGACGCCGCCACGTGTGATGACGGGAAAGCCGCGCCCCACGAATCTCCGTGATCGAGCACCCACTGCACGACGCGCGCCGGCCCGACGTTGGTGGCCGCGTTGTGCGCGGCGTCGAAGGCGTAGCGCGGGCCCGCGACCGGGAAGAACAGAAATACGACGTAGCAGAAGTAGAAGGTGACCATCACCGCGAAGATGGTCTGTCGCGCGGCGTCGCGCTTCCCGACGAGCCAGAGGCCCAGCGGAGAGGCGTAGAGGATCGGGTAATACGCCAGGTAGCAGGAGTGCAGAATCCAGGACAGCAACACATTCGGATCCTCGCGGATCCAGCGGTACGCGACCTGCGACCCGAACACCCACGCTTCGAAACGCTGAATGCCGAGGTCGTTCTGGAATCCGGCGTCGAGCGTGAGCACGCCGATTTCGCCGTACAGGCCGGCGAGCAGCAGCATCGGATACCACTCGCCTAGGAAACGACCCGTGGCACTCCCGGCCCGCGCCCGCGGCGCGAGAAACACCAGCAGTACAACCAAGGCGTGCGCGAGGAAGAGCCACGGCCAGCCGGGGATCGCGTCGCCCTGGAACGACAGGGCCACCGCGACCGACGCGAGCCCCACGTACGCGAGCGTCGCGATGTCGATCCCGGTGAAGCGTCGTGGCGTTGCTTCTGCGGCTACAGCCATCCCACCTCCCGATACCATGCGGCCGTCCGGGCGAGACCCGGCTCGAGGTCGATCTTGGCGTGCCAACCTGTGTCCCGTGTCAGGGCATCGCCCCGGCACGTCCACGCGGCGGCGAGGTATTCGTTCGCTTTGTCCGCCGACAGAAATGTGGCACGCCCAACCAAATGTGCGAGTGAGCCCACCGTCCACAGCAGGGCGCGTGCCACGACCTTTGGCAGGGGCACGATGCGGGGCGGTGACGCCCCAAGGGCCCTGGCGCACGCCATGAGCAGTGCTCGACTCGTCGTGGTCGTGGGATGCGCAGCGAAGTAGATCCGCCCCTGGGCCGCCGGGCTCGTGCCCGCGGCAATGAGGGCGCGCGCCAGGTCGTCCGCGTGTATGACCGACAACTCCTGGGATCCGTCACCGAACACCGGGGCGACGGGAGCGCGAGCCAGCTGAAACACCTTGAGCGTGCCCCGGTCCCATTCGCCATACACGACCGGCGGCCGCACGATCGTCCACGGAAACGGCATCGCCCGTACGAGGACCTCGGCGGCCAGTTTCGAGCGTCCGTAGTCCGTCACCGGCGCGGGGTGGCGGGACTCGTCGATCGGCTGCCCCGGGACCGTCGGCCCCGCGGCCGCGAGGGAAGAGACGAGGACGAAGCGGGAGACCCCGTGCTCCTCCGCGGCCTCGAGGACGTTGGCGGTGCCATCCCGGTTCGTGGTCATGAACTGGACCGCGTCCTTCGCGATCACGCGCCCCGCGACGTGGAACACGACCTCGGCGCCCTCGCAGCCCTGGAGCAGTGCCGCGGCGTCGTCCAGGTCGCCGCGCACCAGGCGCACGTCACGCCAGCCGAGGCGCTCCGCCAGCTCCGGCCGTCGCACGAGGCAGGTCACGCGGTCGCCCCGCTCTTGAAGCGCGCGCACGAGGTGGGCCCCGACGAACCCGGTGCCCCCGGTCACGAAGACGTTCACAGCGCTTTGTCGTAGACGCGGTAGGTCTTGTAGGGCTTGAACCCGAGCGCCAGGGCGGCGTTGTTCATGGGCGCGTTGTCCTCGAGGATCCAGCCGCCCTCGCCCCAGTTGTAGCCCTTCTTGACGCCGTGGGTCCAGATCCAATCGTACATCAGGCCATCGATCCCGCGGCCGCGGTATTCGGGAATCACGCCGAGCAGCAGCACCCGCGCGCGGTTGGTCTTGCGGTTCAGCAGGACCTTGATGATCCCCGGGAAGAGACGGCCCGACGGGTTGTGCTTGAGGGCGACGTTCAAGTCGGGGAGCGCCACGCCGAAGCCCACGACCTCGCCGGCCCGTTCCGCGAAGACCACCAGGTCAGGGATCACGATCGGCTTCAGCTGCTTCGCGAGATGGTCGATCTCGGCCTCGGTCAGCGGCACGAACCCCCAGTTTTTCTCCCAGGCCTTGTTGTAAAGGGCCTTGACCAGCTCCACTTCCTGGGCGAACCGCTTCATGTTCAGTGGCCGCAGCGTGATGCCGGCGCGCTCGGCGACGCGCTTCGCGATGCGGACCAGCCGCTCCGGAGGACCGTCGCCGCTGCCCTCGTACGCGAGCAGATCCTTGGCTTTGACGAAGTCGTAGCGCTCGTGCAGGGTCGTGTAGTACGGCGGATTGTGCGGCATCATCAGGGTGGGCGGGGTGGAGAACCCGTCCACGAGGAGGCCGCACTCATCGTTCACCGAGGGGCTCATCGGACCTCGCATGGTGTCGAAGCCTCGCGAGCGGAGCCAACTCCCGGCGGCGTCCCACAGCGCGTTCGCTACGCGCTGATCATCGACGGACTCGAAGAATCCGTAGAACCCAACCTTGTCGTTCCAGGTGTGATTGTGCGCGTCGTTCTTGATCGCGGCGATCCGTCCGACGATGCGACCGTTCGACCGGGCGAGGAAGTACTGCGCTTCGGCGTGCTGGAAGAAGGGATTCTTCCCCGGGGAGAGCATCGTGCGGACATCCATCCGCAGCTGCGGGACCCAGAGGGGGTCGCCGCGATAATGCTCGTAGGGGAAGCCGATGAAGCGTTCGAGATCGCGCCCGCCGGAGACGGGCGCGATCTCCACCGTGCTCAGATGACGCCTAACGCTTTCCCGAGCCGGGCGAAGGCCTCGAGCGCGAGATCGATCTGCTCCGCCGTGTGCGTCGCCATGAGGCTGGTGCGCAGGCGGCACTGCGAGGGCGGCACCGCGGGCGGCACGACGGGGTTCGTGAACACGCCGGCGTCGAACAGCTGGCGCCAGAACATGAACGTCTTGTCGAGGGGCCCGATCAGCACCGGGACGATCGGCGTCTCGGTCGGCCCGATGTCGAAGCCGAGCGAGCGGAGGCCGTCCTGGAAGCGGCGTGCGTTCACCCACAGCCGCTCGCGCCGCTCCGGCTCTCGCTGCATGACATGCAGCGCCGCGAGCACGCCGGCGGTGTTCGCCGGGGGCAGGGCGGCG
>DATHDT010000140.1:0-10272 GCA_035318905.1 Gemmatimonadales bacterium
TCCGACACCCCCGCCATGGGGGCGAGGAAGAGGGGGACCGGATGATCGGTACGATACGGGAACTGCATATGGGGGAACGTAATAGCGCGTTGCGCTGGGAGCAACCAACCACTACGTTTCTCGCCCGATGCGGCTACGCGAATTCTTCTCCGACGATGCGATTGCGCTGGAACTCGCGAGCACCGCGAAGGACGCGGTGCTCAAGGAGCTGGTGAAGCTCCTCCACCTCGACGAAAAGGCCGAGGGGATGCTGTTCAAGATGCTGAAGCGCCGCGAGACCCTGGGATCGACGGGGCTCGGCCAGAGCATCGCCATCCCGCACTGCCGCTCCCTGGTCGTGAATCGGCTGCGCTGCGCCTTCGGCCGCCGGCTCGAAGGGATCGACTTCAAGGCGATCGACGACAAGCCGGTGCACTATTTCTTCCTGATCGTCGCCCCGCCGCTCGAAGTCTCGAACCAGTACCTGCCGGTGCTCGGCAAGATCGCGCAGTTTGCCAAGGAACAGGACGTCACCGACCGTCTCGCCAAACTCAAGACCCCCGCCGAATTCCTCGATCTCCTGGAACAGAAGAACATCTGAAACGGCAAACGCCGAGAGGCTGAGCCCCTCGGCGTTCGTATACACTGCCGGTCCTCAGACTACGCGCACTTCGGCTCGCCCTCTTTGTTGGCCGGGGCCAGCTGGGTCGACCCGACGTAGATGGCGCACGTCTTGGTCGTGGTGGTGTGCGACACGGTCGCGGTGAAGCCGTCAGCCGTCACGGTGATCGTGGGGCCGAGGACGCCGCTCGTCGTGTTGTACATCGTGCCCAGCGCGCTCGTGTACTTGACCGAGTCGGCGAAATACGCCTCTTCGGCGGTGATGAGGTTACGCAGATCCGACTTCATCGAAGCCAGATAGGCCTTCTCCTTCGTATTCGCGAACTTCGGAATTGCGATCGCGGCCAGAATGCCGATGATGACGACCACGATCAGCAGCTCGATGAGCGTAAAACCCTTGCGGTTCATGGGACACGTCCTCCGAACAGGGTACGGGCGCCAATACGGGTTGGTACTAACCGTCCCCCGCAAGGTGGAAGGAGCCGCATTCCGCCATCCTACGCCGTGACGCACCTCACGTCAGCGCCGGTGACCCGCCGCCTGTAGCACCGACGCCGCACTCCCCGCAACGTCCGGGTCGTCTGGGAACAGGCGCTGAGCCTCACGCGCTGCGATCTGTGCGGCGGCGGTGTCCCCGGCGGACAGCAGCGCCCGAGGGAGCAGCGCCCAGGCAGGTACGAATCCGCTGTCGACAGCGATGGCGGCAGAGAGCTGCTCCGCGGCCGGACGCCATAGCCCGGCCCCGGCGTAAAACCGGGCGAGATCGAACCGGGGCCCGGCCACCGCGGGCGCCAGGGCGATCGCCTCGCGTAACAACCGCTCGCCACTTCCCCACCGCCCCGCCTGGAATTCGTCCTTGCCCATCATCCACAGGGTTCGGTACGATCGCGGCGCATCGCGTTTGAGCGCCTGGAAATGCGACTCGTCGTCGTGCCAGACGGACGCGCGGGCCACGCTGCGCCCAGCGCCCAGCGCGACGACGAGCGCGGCCAGCGCCATCCGCTGGCGTACGGGCCACCGCCACACCACGCCGAGACTCGCGACCGCGAACGCCACCCCGAACGACGGCAGATACAGGGTCCGCTCGGCGACGAGCAGCTCCGTCGCCACCACGATGTTGGCCACCGGTGAGATCGTGACGACCATCCACACCAAGCCGAGGGTGACACCTGGGACGGTCTTCCGCCACCGCCACGCGGCCCACCCTGCGGTCAGCCAGACCACGGCGCCGACGAGGTGCCAGAGTGTGACCCCTGTCGAGACCACGACCTCGCCAGGCGAATAGTCAGCCGAGAGATGGACCGGGAAGAGGAGCAAGCGCCACCACTCGAGCGTGAGGGGCAGCATGGCCCAGGCACGCTGCAGCATGCCGAGGTGCTCGAGACCGGGCGCGGTGCCACCGGCTGACAGGACGCCAGCACCGACCCACTCGTGCGCGACGTAGTAGCCGAGGATCGGCAGGAGAGCCGCCGCCGCCGGGCGCAAGGCGCTTCGGACGCTCGATCCCCGGCCGACCGACACGAGCACGATGGCCGCCGGCAGTGTGGCCGCCAGTTCCTTGCAGCCGATGGCCAATGCCGCACACAAGGCGACGCCGATCGCGTACGCGGGACGGCGCTCGACGTTCAACGCGCACAACAGCGCCCCCGCGTACGCTGCCGCCGCCATCAGCTCGGCGCGGCCCACGACGTTCGCGACCGCTTCCACGTGCACGGGATGCACCGCAAACAACAATCCCGTCACGAGGCCGGTGACGGGATCCGAGAGGCGGCAGGCCAGCAAGGTGAGCAGTGCGGTGGCGACTGCGGCCCAGAGCACATTGACGGCATGGAACCAGTGCGGGCCTCCACCGAGCCGATAGTCGAGTGCGTACGACGCGAGGACGACGGGCCGCCATAGGGACCCGCCGAACCCCACGGGCCAGTATGGTTCCTCAAGGACGGCGCCGAGCGACGGCGGGTGCTGGAGCAAGGGCCGCTCGGCGATGATCCAGCGATCGTCGGCGACGAAACCGTTCCGAATCGATGGTGCTGCCACGACCGCGGCGAGGAGGCCCGCCACGAGGGCGGCCTGCCGCGCGGTTACTCCCACTCGATCGTGGCCGGCGGTTTGGAGCTGACGTCGTAGGCGACGCGATTCACGCCGCGCACCTCGTTGATGATGCGCCCGCTGATGCGCCCGAGCACGTCGTACGGAAACGGGTACCAATCGGCTGTCATGCCGTCGCGGCTCGTCACCGCGCGCAGCGCCACCACGTGATCGTACGTGCGGCCATCGCCCATCACGCCCACCGACTTGACCGGCAGCAGCACGGCGAACGCCTGCCAGATCTGATCATAGAGCCCCGCCTGGCGGATCTCCTCGATGTAAACGGCGTCCACTTTCCGGAGCAGATCGAGCCGCTCTTCAGTCACCGGACCCAGGACGCGGATCGCGAGACCGGGGCCCGGGAATGGGTGGCGACCCACGATTTCCTCGGCGAGGCCCAGCTCGCGTCCCACGAGGCGAACCTCGTCCTTGAACAGCTCTCGCAGGGGTTCGATCAGCTTCCAGGGGAGATCGGGTGGGAGGCCACCGACGTTGTGATGCGTCTTGATCGTGGCCGACGGTCCCCCTTTGGGCGAGCTGGATTCGATCACGTCCGGATAGAGCGTTCCCTGCACCAGGAACCCGACATCGCCTTCGACGTGGCGCGCCGCGTCGGCGAACACGGCAATGAACGTGTGGCCGATCCGCTTGCGTTTCTCCTCCGGATCCTCCACGTCCTTGAGCTCCTTCAAGAACGCGTGCGTCGCATCGACGACGCGGAGGTCCAGCCCCAAGTGGGCGCGGAACGTCCGCTCGACTTGTTCGCGCTCACCGAGCCGCAGCAGACCGTGGTCCACGAAGATGCACGTCAACCGGTCGCCGATCGCCCGATGGACCAGCGCGGCGGCGACGGCCGAGTCCACGCCACCGGAGAGACCGCAGATCGCGCGGCGCGTGGGGCCCACCGTCTCCCGAATCTTCCCCACCGCGTGATCGATGAAGTGCCCGGGCGTCCAGTCGGGAGTGCACCCGCAGATCCCGAACAGGAAGTTGTGGATGATCTCGCCGCCACGAGGCGTGTGCGCGACCTCGGGGTGAAACAGCACGCCGAAGATGGGCCGCGAGTCGTGCTGCATCGCGGCGACGGGGGCGTTCGCGCTCGTCGCCGTGATCCGGAACCCCGGCGGGGGCTGCTCGATGCGGTCGCCGTGACTCGCCCAGACGGTCACGTTCGCCTGCGGCTCGAAGCCCGCGAAGAGCCCACCGTTGCCGCGCAGGGCGATTTCGGCGCGCCCGTACTCTCTGGCGTTCGACGCTTTGACCTTTCCCCCGGTGAGGTGCGCGATCAACTGCATGCCGTAGCAGATCCCGAGCACCGGCACGCCCAGATCCAGCACTGTGACGTCCGCCGTCGGGGCCCCGGGATCGAATACGGAGCTCGGTCCCCCGGAGAAGATGATCCCCTTGGGCTGGAACTCGCGCACGAACGCCAGATCGGTGCCACGCGCGGCGGGGTGGATCTCGCAGTACACGTGGGCTTCACGGATCCGCCGCGCGATCAGCTGCGTGAATTGCGAGCCGTAGTCGAGGATGAGGATCCGGTTCACGCCTTGTACCACGTGGTGGGTTCGGCGGTCTCGCCCCGCAGCAAATCTTCCAGGGTCTCGCGAGGCCGCGACACAAAATAGCGGTCCCCTTCCACGACCACTTCGGGGGGACGGGGCCGCTGGTTGTACGTCGAGCTCATCACGAATCCGTAGGCACCCGTGCCGAGCACGGCCATCGCCTCACCCGGCAGGATCACAGGCATCTTGCGATCGAGTGCGAGGAAGTCGCCGGACTCGCAAATCGGGCCCACGATGCTGACCACTTCCTCGCCGCGCTTGCCGTCTTTGAGCGGCACGATCTCGTGATGCGCGTTGTAGTGGCTGGGGCGCACGAAGTCGCTCATCCCGGCATCCACGATGACGAAATCCTTCCCGCCGGCGTGCTTGCGATACAGCGCCTTGGTCAGCAACACACCTGCGTTCGCCACCAGGAACCGGCCTGGCTCGCACAGCAGGCCGAGCCCCGCGGCCTTGACCGCCGGGACGACGGCGTCCGCGAACGCCTTGGGTGCGGGCGCCTTCTCGTTGTGGTAGCGCACGCCGAGCCCGCCGCCGACATCCAGGGCTTCCAGGGTGTTGATGCCTGAGGCGCGCAGCGCGGAGACCAATTCGAGCAGTTTCACCGTGCCGCGGTGATACGGGGCGACATCCGTGATCTGCGACCCGATGTGCATCGCGAGGCCCCGCAGCCTGAGCAGGGGCTCGGCGGCGATGCGGGAACCGACCGCCACGACCTCGTCGAAGGGCACGCCGAACTTGGTGGTCTTCTCCCCCGTGCGGGTGTACGGGTGCGGCGTCTCGGTCGCCACGTCGGGGTTCACCCGAATGCCGACGTTGGCCGGCTTCTTCACGTTCTTCGCGACCGCGAACAGCGTGTCCAGCTCGCTTGTGGATTCGACATTGATGAAGCCGACACCGGCGCGAATGGATTCCTCGAGCTCCGCCGGGGTCTTGCCGACACCGGAGAACACGATCCCGTCGGGATCGAACCCGGCGGCGAGCACGCGGCGCAGCTCGCCCACCGACACGATGTCGGCTCCGGCACCCAGCTGCTTGAGCACCCGCAGGACGCCGAGGTTGCCGTTCGCCTTTACTGAGTAGCAGATCCGGTGCTTGATCTCCTGGAGCGCGTCATCGAGGGCGTGGTACTGCGCCCGAATCAGGTTCGCGCTGTAGACGTAGGCGGGGGTGCCGACGCGATCGGCGATCGTCTGGAGTAGCCCTGGATCGATGCCTAGTACGCCTGCGCCCACACGGCCTCCGCGACGCTCGTCTTCCCGCACCACATACACGTCGTCGGAGCCTCGGGGCTGCGGAACTCGGGATCGGGAAGCACGCGAATCGTGGCGGCGGTTTGCGCTTTGATCTCGGCCTCGCAAGTGGCAGCGCCGCAGAACCCCCCGTAGGCGAAACCGCCGGCGCCTTTCATCAGCTCGATGAATTGCGCCTTCGTAACGCCCCGCACCGACGCCTTCTCGCGCCGGTCCTTTGCAGCGGCGTAGAGTCCCTGCTGGATCTCGTCGAGGGCGCTCGTAACGGCTGTTACGATTCCAGCGAGAGGCGCAGGAGCCTTCCCTCCAGTGCGACGAGCGAGCACCGCCTGTCCGGCAGCCAGGTCGCGCGGTCCCAGCTCCAGCCGCACCGGCACGCCGAGCGCTTCCCACTCGAAGTACTTGGCGCCGGGCTTCATGTCGCGGAGGTCGAGCTCGACGCGGAGTCCGGCCTTTTCCAGATCGCCCTTCACCTGGCTCCCGACTCCTGAGACCTGACCCCGCTCTTCGTCACTCTTCCAAATCGGCACAATCGCCACCTGGACCGGAGCGAGCTTGGGAGGCGCGATCAGGCCGTTGTCGTCCGAGTGCGTCATGATCAGCCCGCCGATCAGGCGCGTGGTCACACCCCACGACGTGTTCCACACGTACTCGAGACCACCGGCGGCCGTCTGGTACTGCACGTTGAAGGCCTTGGCGAAGTTCTGACCCAGGTTGTGCGACGTGCCCGCCTGCAGCGCCTTGTTGTCTTGCATCAACGCCTCGATGGCGTAGGTGCGCAACGCGCCGGCGAACTTTTCAGACTGGGTCTTGGGCCCGGTGATCACCGGCATCGCCATCCACTCCTCGGCGAAGCGGCGGTACACGCCGAGCATCTGCCGCGCTTCGGCCTCCGCGTCGGCCTCGGTCGCGTGCGCGGTGTGGCCCTCCTGCCAGAGGAATTCCGTCGTGCGCAGGAACAGGCGCGTGCGCATCTCCCAGCGGACGACGTTGCACCACTGGTTCAAGAGCAGCGGCAAGTCGCGATAGCTCTGGATCCACTTTGCAAACATCGCGTAGATGATCGTTTCGGACGTGGGCCGCACGATCAGCGGCTCCTCGAGCGCCGAGGCGGGATCGACCTCGATGCCCTTGGCGCTGGCCTTGAGGCGCGTGTGCGTGACGATCGCCACTTCCTTGGCGAACCCCTCGACGTGCTCCGCCTCCTTGGCGAGGAAGCTCATCGGGATGAACAGGGGGAAATAGGCGTTGCGGTGTCCCGTCGCCTTGAACATGTCGTCGAGCGCACGCTGCATCAGCTCCCACAGACGGTACCCGTGGGGCCGGATGACCATGCACCCGCGCACCGGCGAATAATCAGCGAGCTCGGCGTGCGCAATGACGTCACCGTACCACTCGCTGTAGTCTTTCGCGCGTGGGGTGATGCGCTGCGCTTTCGCGTTCTGGGCCTGCGCCATCAGTCGAAGAATCCGTTGAGAAGTTTGTCGAGGGGCACCTTCGCTTCGGTGCCCCCATTCAGGTCGCGCACGACGGCGACGCCGGCGGCCCGCTCGTCGGGCCCGATGATCACGGCGCGCGGCGCGCCGCGGGCGGCCGCCAACTCGAGCTGTTTCCGGACGGCGGCGTGCCGCAGACCGTACTCCACCGCGATGCCGCGATCTCGCATGGCGTGAGCCAGCTGCAGCACAGGGGCGACGTCCTCGCCCGAGACCGCTACCAAAAAGGCGCCGAGCTCGGTCGACGCCTGAGGGGCGACGTGCCGCTCCTTCAATAGCTCTCCGAGCACGACATCTCCCATACCGAACCCCAGCGCGGGCAGGTCGGGACCCCCGAGCGCCTTCAGGAGGCCGTCGTAGCGTCCGCCCCCGCAGATGGCGCGCAACTGCTTCGCACTGTCGAACAGCTCGAACACGATCCCCGTGTAGTAGGCCAGGCCGCGGACGATCGTGAGATCGACCTGCACGAAATCGCCGAGACCCATGGCCCCGATCGCCTCGACGGCGGTGCGCAACGGCTCGCCGGCTGCCTCGCCGTCCTTCACCTTCGCCAGCGCCGCGGATACGGCGTCGAGACCCTTGAGTGCAGCGATCTCGAGGACGGCCTCCGCCTCACGCTTCCCGCATCCCGCATCCCGCAGCATTTCCGCGAGCGCCTCTTTGGGCACCCGTTCGCTCTTATCGATCACACCAAACGCGGCAGGCATCTGCGCCTCGGTGACGCCGTGCCCGAGGAGCAAGGTCCGCAGCACGCGTCGGTCGGAGAGTCGCGCCTGGACGTCCTTCGGACCGAGGCCGAAGGCCCGCATGATGTCGAGGGCCGCCGCGATGAGCTCGGCGTCGGCGAGTGGGCCGGCTTCGCCGATGATGTCCATGTTGAGCTGGAAGTGCTCCCGCAGGCGCCCCCGCTGCTGCCGTTCGTACCGAAACAGCTGGGGCATGGAGAACCAGCGGATCGGCTTCTTCAGGGCCTGGGCTCGGGCCGCGACCATCCGGACCAGGCTCGGCGTCATTTCGGGGCGCAGCGCCACGTCCCGGTCGCCCTTGTCCTTGAAGCTGTACAGCTGGCCCACAATCTCATCCCCGCTCTTCTGCGTATACAGATCGAGCGATTCGAGGGGGGGCCCGTCGTACTCCTCGAAACCGTAGCGCGCGGCAACGCTCCGCCAGGTGGCGAAGATGTGATTGCGGAGCTTCAAGTCTTCAGGGTAGAAATCGCGGAAGCCGGGGAGCGCTTTCCCTTGCATCACAACAATTTAGCCCACCGGCGCGAACCCGGGCAAGCGGCTCAGTGCGTCGCCGACCGTGTGGAACGAGCCGGTCACCAGCACCGTCGCCGCGCCGTCCTGTACTTCGCGCAACGCGGTGTCGAAGTCCGGCTCGACCTGCGCGATCGGACCGCCGGCGACGTCGCTGACGGACCAGCGCTGCATCACGGGGATCGACGGCGGCACCGTCAACACGAGCCGGTCCACGGCCGGCGCCAGAAGCGCGAGCATCGGCCGCCAGTCCTTGTCGTTGCGGATGCCGACCAGCGCGTGCAGGGGTCGAGCGGGACCGTGACTCGACAGCGCGTCCACCAGAACGCGCATGCCGTCGGGGTTGTGCGCGACGTCGAAGATCCACTTGCCGCGGACATCGAAGCGCGCCGGGATGTAGGCATCGCCGAAACTGGCCGGGATCTCTTCGCCGAGGGGCGGCCCCTGAGGCAGCGCACCCCCGGGCAGGAGCTTCAGCGCGCCCGCCGCGACCCAGGCGTTAGCGATCTGGTGAGGGCCTCGAAGCCCAAGGGAGGTGTCAGGGGTCAGGGGTCGGCTGGTGTCCACGAGAATCACGGGAGCTGCACCACGCCGTTCGGCCTCCGCTACGATTTCCGCCCGCAGGTCCGGGTCCTGTTCCCCGGTTACGAATGGCACGTTGGGTTTCGCGATGCCGGCTTTTTCGCGCGCGATGCCTTTGAGGTCGGTCCCCAGGTAATCCGTGTGCTCGAGCGCGATCTTCGTGACGACGCTGACGAGGGGGGTGATCACGTTCGTCGCATCGAGCCTCCCGCCCAACCCCACTTCAATCACGGCGACATCCACGCCGCGCGCGGCGAAGTCGGCGAGGGCCATCGCTGTGGTCGCTTCGAAAAAACTCGCGCCCGTTCGCTCGATGTGTGGCTTCAGGAGCGTGGCCCACTCAGCGAAGGCCTCCTCGCTGATCGGCACGTCGTTCACGGCCATGCGCTCGCAGGGGGAGACCAAATGCGGTGAGGTGTACAATCCGACGCGCAGCCCCCGCGCGCGCAGCTCGGACACGAGGAACGCGCACGTCGACCCCTTGCCGTTGGTCCCGGCCACGTGGATCGCGGGATAATGGCGTTCGGGGCGCCCCAACACGTCGAGGAGACCCTCGGTGGGGCCGAGGCTCCATTTGATGCGGCCGGCTTGTCGTTCGAAGAGAAACTGACTGGCGGCTGCGAACTTCAGTCGGCGACCTCCGCCGGCCGGGCACCGGTCATGTGCCGCAGCAGCTAGGCTGTGGTGTCCCGGAGCTCGCCGCGCGGCACGACGGCGTCGAGCATGCCGTGCTCCAACAGGAACTCCGCGGTCTGGAACCCTTCAGGAAGATCTTGCCCGATCGTCTGCTTGATGACGCGCGGACCGGCGAATCCGATCACCGCGCCGGGCTCGGCCAGGATCGCGTCGCCCTGCATGGCATACGACGCCGACACGCCGCCCGTCGTGGGGTTGGTGAGGATCGAGATGAACGGGATCGACGCCTGCTGCTGCTCGGCAATGACGACCGACGTCTTCGCCATCTGCATGAGTGAGAGCACGCCCTCCTGCATGCGCGCGCCACCCGACGCGGAAACGATGATCAGCGGAATCCGTTTGTCGATCGAACGCCGGGTGAGACGGGCGATCTTCTCCCCCTCGACCGACCCCATCGATCCGCCCATGAACGCGAAATCCATGACGCCGAGGTTGATGGGCTGCCCGTGCAGGCGCGCGTAGCCGCTGCGAATCGCGTCGAGCGGCCCCGCCTTCTTGACCGCGGCCTTCAACCGGTCGGCGTAGTTCTCGAACTTGAGGGGATCGGCGGCCTTGAGCTCCGCGAAGAGCTCGTGCCACGACCCCTCGTCCACGAGGAGGTCGATGTACTCTTGAGCGGTGATCCGGCGATGGTGGCCGCAGTTGGGGCAGACATTGAGCGCGCGGACGAAGCGCTCCTTGATGTCGATATGGCCGCACTCCTCGCACTTCTCCCAGGCATCGGCCGGTATCT
>DATHDT010000141.1:0-4380 GCA_035318905.1 Gemmatimonadales bacterium
CCCGCGGCCTCGAGGTCACCGTCGGCGTGCCGCAGCGCTGGCGCGAGCCGTCGCTGGGCGAGCAGATCGAAAGCACCTGGGAGCGGCAGAGCGGCCTCGAGGTCTTCCCCATCCCGGCCAAGGGGGGCCCCGACCTCGTCACGGCCCGCTTCGCGCGCCGGGCCCTGGGCGCCCTGCTGCGCGACAAGCGCCCCGACCTGGTACAGATAGAGGAAGAGCCCACCTCAGCGGCCGCGCTGCAGGTCATCAAGGCGGCGCGGCACCTCGACATCCCGGTTGTGCTGTTCACGCACCAAAACGTCGATCCGCGCCTCCCGATGCTCCAGCGCTGGGGCCGGCGGCGCACGCTGCGACGGCTCAAAGGCCTCGTCGCGGGGAGCGAAGCGGGCGCCGAGCTGGTGCGGCACGAAGTAACGACGCTCCCGGTCGCCGTGATCCCGCAGCTCGGTGCGGGCGTGCCGCACGACCCGTTGCACGCGCCCCACGAAGGCCTGGCGATCGCGTGCGTCGGACGCTTGGTGGCCCGGAAGGGACTCGATAACTTGTTCCATGCGCTCGCGCTCAATCGCGGCACGGCGTGGCACCTGACGATCGTGGGCGACGGGCCCGAGCGCGAACGGCTGGAGCGATTGGCGAGCGAGCTGCGACTCGCCGCGCGGATTCGCTGGATGGGCGGACTCCCCGCCGAGCAGCTCACGCGGCTTTGGACCGACACCGATGTGCTGGTGCTGCCGTCGCGCGCGCTCCCCGACTGGCAGGAGCCGAACGGGCACGTGCTCGTGGAAGCGATGGCACACGAAGTGGCGGTGCTCGGCTCAGCGAGCGGCGTGATTCCCGAAATCATCGGGGATGCGGGAGTGGTGGTCGCCGCGGGCGACGCGCCGGGACTCGCGGCGGAGTTGATGCGGCTCTCGGACGACAGCGTGCGGAAGCCCCTGGCGCAGGCGGGACGCGCGCGCGCGATGAAGTTGTTCTCCGATGATGCGGTCGCGGAACGAACCCTGGAGTTCTGGAGACAACTGGTCAGTGCCTAGAGTTCTCCTCGTTCCCGATTTGCCCCTCGAACGCTGGCCCTCGATGGACAAGTACGCCCATCGGTTATTCGACTGGCTCGAGAGCTCCAATCCAGGCTTCGACGTACGCCTCGCGGCGCACATCGGGGCGCTGACGGAGGAAATGCAGGACGGCGGCCGGCGCACCTCGGGAGCCTTTGTGCGCTGGTGGACGCAGCCCGTCGATCCATCGCGCATCGTGCTGCCGGGTCCGTTGCACGGCCCGCACAAGTATGCGGCGCGCCAGTTCTTCTATCCGTGGCGCGTGAAGCGTGAGGCGAAGCGCGCCGATCTGGTCCACATCCTCGATCACAGCTACGCGCACATGCTCACGAGCGCGCGCAAGCGCCCCGTGGTCGTCACGGTGCACGACTTGATGCCCGTGATCGTGCTGCGCTCGCCGACCGACGGGTGGCGCGAAGGGGTGCGGAATCGGTTCCTGAGAACGGCACTGAAGGCCTTGCGCCAAGCCGACGCGTACATCGTGGGGACCGAGTGGCTGAAGAAGGAGCTGGCGACGTGGCTGGGCGACGACCGCCGCGTCCGGGTGATCCCGTTTGGCGTCGACCGGGCGTTCTTCGGCGAGTCGCAGAGCGCCCGCGAGCGCGGCCGGCGCGATTGGCGCATCCCCGAGGACGCGTTCGTCGTGCTGCACGTCGGCAGCACTGTCGACCGGAAGAACGTGCCGCTGGTGATCAACACGGTGGCCCGGCTGCGGCAGCACGCCGACGCGTATCTCCTCCAGGTGGGCGGCCGCTTCACCACCGAGCAGGAGCAGCTGATCGATCGCCTGGACCTGCGGCGCGCGGTGCGCATGGTGGCCGCGGCCGACGAGACGACGTTGCGGCGCGCCTATCGCTCGGCGGACGTCTTGTTGTTTCCGTCACTCTACGAAGGCTTTGGATTCCCGGTGCTCGAGGCTTTTGCCGCGGGCTTACCGGTCGTCACCTCAGGCGCTGGCGGGTTGAAGGAGGTCGGCGGCGACGCCGCGGTGGTCGTGGAGGGGCGCGATCCGGCGGCGTACGTGCAGGCTTTGGATGAGCTGTCGGAGGACGCCGACCGGCGGGAAGAGCTGATCGAGAAGGGCTGGACGCGCGCGCGGCAGTTCACCTGGCAGAAGACGGCGGAGCAAACGGCGGGCGTGTACAGAGAGTTTCTGGGGCGCTCGTAGGCCACCTTCGTTCCCCCTCTCCGGAACGGAGAGGGGGTCAGGGGGTGAGGACCAGAGCCAAAAGCTTGACCGAGCGCTACTTAGCTCCCATCTTTTCGGCCCGATGTTCACTCGTCTAAGTCTGCTCAGCCTGTTCGTAGGCGCGCTGCCCCTCAGCGCGCAGCAGCCTACGCAGGGTCAAATCCAACAGGCTCTCCAGCAGCCCGGCATCTCCGATCAGCTCCGCCAGCGCATCCAGGCCTCCGGCCTCACCCCCGACCAGATTCGCGCCCGGCTCTCGGCGAGCGGTTACTCCCCCACGCTGCTCGACGCTTACCTCGGCGGGGCGGCGGCGGGGGGCGTGCAGACGGCCCCCGGCGCGCTCGAGCTGCAGGCGATTTCGGCGCTCGGTTTACCGCTCTTTGAGGCGCCGCTGCTCCCCGTTGACACCGGGTTGATGCGGTCGCGCTCCGGGTACCAGCCGAGTCGGGTCTTTGGGGTGGACGTGTTCCGGCGCACCACGACGCAGTTCTTGCCTCTGCTCTCGGGGCCCGTGCCGCCCGACTACAAGCTCGGCCCGGGCGACAATCTCGTCCTGATTCTGACGGGCGACGTCGAGCTGGCGCACACGCTGTCGGTCACGCGCGAGGGGTTCATCCTGATCCCGCAGGTGGGCCAGGTGTTCGTATCGAACCTGACGCTCGACCAGCTTAAGAATGTTTTGTATGACAGACTGGGGCGGGTCTATTCGGGGGTGCGGCGCACCAATCCCACGACGCGCTTCGACATTTCAGTGGCGAATGTACGGGCCAATCAGATCTACGTCGTGGGCGAAGTGACGCAGCCCGGCGCGTATCAGATCAGCTCCCTCGGCACGGTGCTCACGGCGTTGTACGCGGCGGGTGGCGTGACCGAGCGCGCCAATTTGCGTACGGTCGAAGTGCGCCGCGGCGACAAGCCAATCGCGACGCTCGATCTGTACGACTATCTGCTGCGCGGCGACGTGCACGACGACGTCCGGTTGCAAACGGGCGACGTGGTGTTCGTGCCGGTGCACGGGATTCGCACGGAGATCAGCGGGGCCGTGACGCGGCCGGCGATCTACGAGCTGCGGGTGGGCGAGACGCTGGCGGATCTGCTGGGAGCGGCAGGAGGTTTCCGTCCGAATGCGCAATTCAAACGCATCGCGGTTCATCGCCTGCTCCCACCGGGGGACCGTGGTCCGGGAACGCCAGCGCGCGCCGTCGTCGATGTTGCCCTAACCGCCGAACCGACGAACCGCCTAACCGCCGTTCAGATCCCACCGTTGGCCCTGCTCGACGGCGACTCCGTCGTTGTGGATTCCGTCCCGTCACTCGGCGGGCAATTCTACGTCGCGATCGCGGGGATGGTGAAGAAGCCGGGCGTGTATGCCTGGCGCCAGGGGATGACGCTGCGGGACTTGGTGCTGCTGGCGCGCGGACCGGTGATCGGGGCCGACCTGCGCGAGGCCGAGATCGCGCGCATGCCGACCGATCGGTCGCACGGTCAGCTGGCGAGCACCCTGCGGGTGCCGCTCGATTCGACGTACCTGTTCGAGCGCGACTCGGCGGGCCGCTATGTCGGGCCGCCGGGGCTCGCCTTCCCTGCCAGTGGCGCGGCCGAGGTCGTGCTCGAGCCGTATGACAACGCGCTGATTCTGCGGCAGCCCGACTTCGACTTTCAGCGCACCGTGACGATCTCGGGTGAGGTGCGGTTTCCGGGCACCTATTCGCTGCGCACCAAGCAGGATCGGCTGTCGAGTCTCTTCAGCCGCGGTGGCGGCCTGACCGCGCAGGCGTACCCCGAGGGGATTCGGTTCTATCGCAGCTTGAACAATGTCGGCCGGATCAACGTGGACGTGCGCCGAGCGCTCAGCGATAGCGGATCGCGCTTCAACATCGTGCTGCAGCCGGGTGACTCGATGTACATCCCGGAGTACACGCCGAGCGTGAAGGTGTTGGGGCGGTGAATTCGCCGGGGAGTGTATTGTGGCGGCAGGGGGCGGGGCTGTCGTACTACGTCAGCGCCGCCGGCGGGTACACGCAGCAAGCGCAAAAGGGCCGCCCCGCCGCGTCCGCACTTCACCGTTCGCGAACCGCACGCTGACCTGGCCCTTTTGCGCTTGCTGCGTGTACCCGCCGGCGGCGCTCACGTAGT
>DATHDT010000142.1:0-5902 GCA_035318905.1 Gemmatimonadales bacterium
GGCGCCGGCGCGCTGCGTGGCCTGGCGCAGTACGATCAGCCGCAGCGCCGTGAAGCCGGAAACGCTGTCGCGGATTCCGCTCACGGGCAGCAGCCGCGGCGCGAACCGGCGCACCCAGCGCTCGCCCCACGAACGCGTGCCGAGCGAGCGCTCCACCTCACCAACCACGAGATCGGCGCCCGATTCCAGCCGCTTCACCATCTCTTCCATCGTCTCGGGGGCGTGCACGAAGTCGGCGTGCAGCGTGATCGCGCAGTCACGCTTGGGCCGGTCGGTGCGCTGCAGCGCCTGGCGCAACAGCTCCTCGAGGCTCCGCGCGTAGCCCTGCCGCTCCTTGTGGGTGACGAGCGTCATCGGCAGGACGCGGCCGTAGGAGGCGAGGATCTCACCCGTCCCGTCCGTCGACCCGTCGTCGCACGCGAGAATGTGGTACTCCCGCGCGAACGCGGTGAATACCTGCCGCACCTTCCAGAGCACCAGCCCTGCGGTGCGCGCTTCGTTGTGGACCGGGACGCAGACGTAGATCATGGCCCTGCAATCTAGAGGAGTGACCGATAGACGTCCAAGACACGCTCCGCCATCGCTGAGGCGGTGAACCTCGGGGGAAGGGGGATGGGGGATGGGTTATCGAGCGCTTGCACCACTTTTTGGGCGAGCGCGACAGCATCGCCGACGGGCACCAAGGCGCTCGCAGGCAGGATCTCTGGAATTCCACCGGCGGCGGTCGCGACGACAGGTTTCTCGAGCGCCAGCGCATTGAGGATCACGCTCCCCAGCCCTTCCTCCTTGGACGACATCACGAACACATCGCACTCCCGAATCAATGCATCGGCTTTCTCTACATACCCCAGCAGGTGGACTCGATCGGCTAAGCCGAAGCGCGTGATCTCCGCTGTGAGGGACCCGCGCAGGACGCCCTCGCCGGCGATCACCCAGTGGAGATCTGGGCGTGCGGCGCGCGCCTGCGCGGCCGCCCGAATGAGTGTGTGCTGATCCTTGTGGTCCACGAGCGCCGCGACGTTGACGGCGAGGGGCGTCGCCGCGGGGAGGTGCAGCCGCTGGCGGATGTTCGCGGGCTCCTGGGCGACGCGGCGGACTTCGTGGGGATCGATGCCGTCCGGGATGACGGTGACCTCGCCGGCCGCGCGTCCGTCGGACACGAGCACCTCCTTCACCGCGGCGGACACCGCCACGACGTGATCGGCGCGGATCCAGGCGCTGTCGCCGGCGAGGAACCGCGTCAGGCCGCCCCGCCGGCGGATATGAAAGTCTACGCGGCGTGTGCCGAGCACGCGCGCCAACGTGTCTTTGAACTCCTGCGCCGCCGGCGCGATGAACACCCAGGCCAGGAGCCCCAGCCAGCGTCGCGCCTGTAGAGCGAGCCACAACCCGTGGCCGTCGTGCGCGTGGATGATGTGCGGGCGGAACCGTATCATCTGCCCGCCCAGCGCCGTCCACGCGGCGGGATCGAGCCCCATGAACCAGGGCACCTCCCGCACGGTGACGCCATCCTGCTTGGCGCGCCGTGCCAGCTCGCTGCCAACCTTCGTGACGAGGATCTGCTCGACGCCGGGCTGCCGGGCCAGCTCTCGGCACAGCAGCCGCGCTTGATTCTGGCCGCCGCGCCATTCGCGGCCGGAATCGATCTGCAGGACCCGCAGCGTGTCAGGCAGGCGACTTCACGTCGGCGAGGACGCGCCGCAACTCGTCCAGCTTGAAAGGCTTTTGGAGGAAGGGACGTCCGAGGCGCTCGAGGAACTGCAGCGTGTCGCCGCGCACCGTATCGCCCGTGGCGAACACCATCCGGTCCGCGACGGCGGGGTGCATCTGCGACAGGGTCTGGTGCATCTCGCGCCCGCCCAGCCGCGGCATTCGCAGGTCGCAGATGATCAGGTCGAAGGGCTGCGTGAGCGCCCGCTTCAACGCCTGGCTGCCGTCGGATGCGAGTACCACGACGTGCCCCCAGCTCTCGAGCGTCGCCTGCATGTAGTGGAGGATGTGCGGCTCGTCGTCGACGACCAGCACGCGCAGGGGCTCCCCCGTGGGACCCGCTGCCGCCGCGGCCTGGCCTTCCACCAGTTGGGTCGCGGTCGCGAGACGACCGGCGGCGGCGCCCGGCAGCTCGACGGTGAACGTGGCGCCCGTGCCGGTCCCGGGATCCACCGTCATGCTGCCCCCGTGCTCCTTCACGATCCCCTGGCAGATCGAGAGGCCCAGGCCCGTGCCCTCGCCCTCCGACTTCGTGCTGAAAAACGGCTCGAACACATGCTGCGCGACGGACTCGGGCATGCCCGGCCCGTTGTCCGAGATGCTCACCGCGACACCATCGAGCCAGCACTTGGCGGTCACCGCGACGCGGCCGTCCTTGGTGTCCGCGCTACGGATGGCCTGCGCGGCGTTGTTGATGATGTTCACGAACACCTGCTTGATCTGGTTGGCGTGCACTTCGACCTCGGGGAGCCCCGGCTCCGCGGTGAACGTGAGCTCGATGTGCTGCGCCATCAGCTGGTTCTTGAGGAGCTGGATCGTCGATTCGAGGATCGGCCGGATGGACTGGAGCTGGCGCTCGCCCTCCTGACGTCGGGCGAACGAGAGCAGGTTGCGCACGATGCTCGACGCGCGCTCCGCCTCCTGACGGATGACGGCGAGGGGTTCTTCGAGCCGCTCCGGCACGTCCTCGGCCTCGCCCAGCAGGTCCGCGAACCCCACGACTGAGGCGAGTGGGTTGTTCAAATCGTGCGCCACGCCGGCAATCAGTTGACCGATCGCGGACATCTTCTCCGACTGCAGAAGCTGATCCTGGAGCCGGCGCTTCTCCGTCTGGTCTTCGAACAGCAGGACGGCGGCGCCCGGCTCCCCGGTGCCGATGGCGGTGATGATGAGCACGCGGTCGCCGGATCGCACTTCGACGGGTGCGCCGTTCGGCGCGGCGACCAGGCGGCCGACCTGATCGACCCAGGCAGCGGGCAGCAGGGTGATCCAGGGTCGGCCCGGCAGCGCGGTCACCGGCAGCTTGATCAGGTCGGCGAAGACGCGATTGGCGCGCCGCACGGCCCCCTGGGGATCGATGAAGCAGATGGCCTGGTTGATCGCGTCCACGGTCTGCTCCCACTCCCGCTTGCCACTCGAGAGGAGCTCGACCAGCCGGGCGTTTTCGAGCGCGATGGCGGCCTGCGCGAGCACGGCACGGACGAAGGCGAGCGCGGGCTCGCCGAGAGCCCCCGCGTGATGACTTTCGAGTGACACGGCGCCGATGGTGCGGCCCACTGCCGCGATCGGCGCCCCCAACCAGCTCGCGGGCTCGGGCGGGAGTACCGTGACGCCGAGGTTGGCGGCACTCGCAGTGACGTGGTCGGGCAGGACGAGAGGTCCGCGGCGCAGGGCGAGCTGCAGCAGGGGCTCGTCGGTATTCGCCGGGCGGGGACCGTCATGGTAGGCGACGACGAGACGGTTTGAGTCGGCGTCGAGCAGCATGATCGACAGCCGCTCGGGGGCGAGTTGCTCTGTGATGGCCCGCGCCACCAGCTCGACGATGGTGGCCGGCCGGAACGCCCCCGCGAGCTCTTGAGAGAGCCCGGTCAGGCGTTGCAGCACTTCCGTCACCGATGAGGGCTGAGTCACCATTCAACTATAGCGTGTCGCTGGCGAGTCGGTCACTCGTCCAGGAAATGGGTGGGAACGGTGGTCGCCACTTCCACCAGTGCTTCCGCGGACTTTATGAATCGGACGACGATCGGCAGCGACCCCTGGAGCGCGACCTTGCGCTGCATGATCCCGGCGATCGGTCCCAGCTCCTTCCGGATGATCTGTTTCCAGTAGCGATACTCGGACGTCAACACGAACTTCGCGGCCTGCGCGGCGTCGGCGGTCACGATCTTGGACTCACGGCACGCGCCGCGCTCGAGGTCGAGCCAGATCCCCACGGCCGCCGTCACGCCGATTTCCGGCTGGGGCGACACGACCAGCGCGACGGGCCCGTGGGTCCACTCGAGTGACGCATTGCGATACAGGTCGCTGGCGTTGATGGCGGCCCCGTACGTGGCGACCCACTCCGGAGATGGAAACGAGTGCGCGCTCACGCCACCGCCCGCGCAAAGCCGTCGAACAGGGCGCGCTCCGTGAGATCCTCGGGATGCCATTGCACCGCCAGGGTCCATGGCGCATCGACGTCCGCGGGCTCGACGGCTTCGATCAAGCCGTCCTCCGCCCATGCGCTGGCGCGGAGCGCCGGCGCCAGATCGCGGATGGCCTGGTGATGCCGGCTGTTGACGGTCGCCGCGCGGGTGCCGAGGGTCCGCTCGAGGAGCGATCCGGGCTCGACGCGAATCGTGTGACGACCGGCGGCGCCGACATGAGTAATGGGTCCGGGACGCTCGCTTGGCAGGTCCTGATACAGTGTGCCGCCGAGCGCGACGTTGAGAATCTGCATCCCGCGACAGATGGCGAGGATCGGGAGGCGACGCGCTCGCGCCGTTTTGATCAGCGCAAGCTCGGCGGCGTCCCGCGCCTGGTCGATGTCTTCGAGCTTGGGATGCGGCGGCGCACCGTACCGAGCCGGATCGACGTCCTCACCGCCCGTCAACACGAGGCCACGGACAGTTCCGTTCTGGAGGGCCGCGGCCGCCCGCTCGGGCGCGAGGAGTGTCGGTAGCGCGAGGGGCACGAGTCCCGCCGCATCGAGCGCGCGAACGTAGGCGGTGTTGAGGGTAACCCGCTCGCGTCCGTCCACCTGCCGGCGTGGCGCCGTGACGGCGACGACGGGCGTCACGAACTCGCTGGTTTCGAAGCCGGAGCGCCGAGAATGGGGCACTTGGGGTTACTCACGCTGGCCCAGTCGACCTTGACGCCGTATAGCGTTACCGTAGCGGTCCCGCCCGTGACCGTGCCCAAGTTCGGGTGGTCCTTCGGTTCCTCCGACTCGAAAAAAAGCACGCCCACCGCGCGGTGCGACGTGTCGTCCACGACCAGCAAGCCGTAGCCTCCGCGGGTGGGGAAGCTGTCCCCCGCGTACTCCATGATCAACGACTTCCCCTGGGGGTCGTAGCCCACGCGGACCGCTCCCTGTTTCTGCCGGATGACCATCGCGGGGAGCGAATCAGGCAGACCGCGCGGCGCGTCGGTGATGATCGCGCGCGGGTTGCGGAGATGCTCGCGGATCAGCGTCGGAGTGGCGATGAACGACAGCCCGCAGGCGGGCGAGCGCGAGGCGTCGCCGCTGCAGGCGCCGACCAGAACGGCGAGGGCCCCCAGGACATCCATGCGGAGATTCATGCGGTCCAATCTAATACGACCAGGCGGCGGTGACGGAAATCGTGCGCACCGGCGCGAGGGTCTCGGGGACGAGGTTGTAGATGTAGTTCAGGGCATTGGCCAGGAGGATGCGGACGTCGAAGGGTCCGCTGGTCCAGGAGGCTCGCAAGTCGAGCACGCGCACGGGGACGCGGCGCGGATCGACGAAGCCCTCGAGCTCGATGCGCTCGGGCCGGCTCGCGAAACGGAAGTCCGCGCCGAGTCCCCACGCGCCGCGCGTTCCGGCGGGCGCGTAGTCGGCGGAGACGGTAAGCAGGTGCGTCGGCCGGAACGCGAGGACTGGGCGCGTGTCGAGGTAGGTGTAGGCGAGCGACGCGGTGAGGTGATCCGGGATCGGCGCCGTCAACACGGTCGCATCCACTCCGGCAATACGAGCGCGCGTGACGTTCTGGAGTTGAATCTTGGGTGTGGTGTCTACGACCAATATCGGCTCGATCAAGTCGCGCGCTTCCGTCCAGAAGAAGGCGGCATCGAGCCGCACCGCGCCCAGCACCGGCGTGGTGTGCCCCAGCTCGACGGACCACCCCGTCTCAGGCCGGAGCGTCGGGTTGGGGATCACCTCGAAGCCGGCCGCGAACGTATGGACGAATCG
>DATHDT010000143.1:0-21851 GCA_035318905.1 Gemmatimonadales bacterium
AAATGTAGTTACGAGAATGCCTCCGTGTGCTCTGTTCACTCGGTAGGCATCGAACCTGTAGCGGCCATACTGACACGGCGCAGGCTCAGCGGCTTTCGCGGTCGCGTCGGGGCGTTCGCAGGCGACACATTGCAGGGCCACTAGGAACACACCATTGGCACGGTCGAGCGAGTCACAACGGGTCTGGAGTTCGGCGTAGGTTGCCTTACGTGGTCGGAATGATTTTGCCATCTGCTTGCATCCTTTCGAGGACAGCGTGATTTAGGTTTCCGAGTGTTAGTAGTCGTTCCAATCGTCTTCTGCCGTGCGCTGTCGCATGGGCGTCGGAGAGTTGCGGTCTAGCGTAGAGTTGTAGGTCGTTCGCTCTGTTCGTGGCGTCGCCAAGTGATCGCAGCTCGGCCTGTTCGGGGCAGAGCGAGCTGGTTCGGGCATGGTCTACGCCTCCCCCTGCAACCGGTCGATGAGCGCCCGAGCGTTGTCCAGCGCCTTCGGCATCTCCGTCAGCTTGCCGTTTCGATCTTCAAGCCCGGCCGCTCCAACGAGGTAGCGCAGCGCGTCCAACAGATCGGGAGCCGCCGCCACGAGGCGAGCGTTCGCGGCAGGCGCGATGCCCAGTCCGTGTCGATTTGTTTGCTTCATCATCGCGTTTCGCTCCTGTGTTCCGGTTGCCATGGGGTTGTTCAGGTCAGCGTGATTGCCGATAACAATGATTATAAAGATGTCTCTTAGGATGTCAAGCGGTATCTGCACTTCTTTTCAAGAAATCGATGGGACAGGATGCCCCACAGTGCCCCAGAGTGGGCCATGAAAAACGCAAAATCAACAAGTTAGGCGCAGAATGCTTGACACGATCGAGCATGATTCGATTCACCGACGCCCTTGCTGCTTATGCGGTCTGTTCGTCGACCATCGACTGAAGCCGAAGTCTCGAGCTCGCCAGGCGTACTGGCTGCGTCACAACCTGGACGGAACCCCGCACCTATGCCAGCTTCGACGGACACCGATTCGCCCGTCGCTGAAACCGACGCGCTAACGCATAGGCCGAAGATGGCTCGTCTCACCGACGAGCAAAAGGTCGCCATCCTCCAACTTGACAAACTCGGCAAAGAACAACTCGAAATTGCTCAACTGGTTGGCTGTCATCAGTCGAGCGTCTCGAGATGGCTCAGTCAATTCGTTGACACCTCACACGCCGCAAGAGCATACGCCCTCGGCAACGCCCTTCCGACGATGGAATCGGTACTTCGGTACGGCAAAGCTGCTGATAAGGTCAACGTACTCAAGGGGATAGGCGTTCTCACCGAGCAACAGAACACAGGACTGACCATTCAGATCGGCGGTACGGGTGATCTCAAGGTCGCCGTCCTGCTTTCGCCACACACAAGTACACCTCAGGGCGAAAGTGAGTGAGATTGCTCAAGTACAGACGCGGTGTCTGATAAGCAATCTTATGTTAACTCGACTAAGTACCTGAGTACGACGGACTTAGAGAGAAGTACACGAAGGTCTTCGTACATCGACGTCGAGCGACGAAGGAGCGAAGACACGCCCGGCTTCCGGCTTCCGGCGGACGACCCCGGCGAGGGACCCAGCCGGGAGCTGACGAGGGATTTGTTGAGTTTCTGAATGTTGTTCACGCGCCAGATCCGAACGCGGCTATCGGGGCTGGCGCTCCTACTCGGGGCGCTGGCCCTGTTCATCTTTGGGGTTGCCGCATTGCAGGCCTCCCCACGTTCGACAATCGTTCAGCGGTGGGTCTTTGGTTTCACTGCTCTTTTTTACGGGCTCTGTCTGAGTCTGAGGGACGCCACTAAGGGGCGTATTGGTGTCTTGGCTTACGTTGGGTTTTGCTTGATGGCTGTCGGTCTGGCCCTGATGATGGTCGGCGCGAAACATTGAGGCGCATGAGATGAATCCAGCCAGTGCGATAACCCAAATGCCGGATTTCCACATTCTGGTTCGGAGTGGGTGACATGGAACAGCTTCCATTACCAGTTAGGGATTCGCACGTGCTCGATCCGGCCGAATCTCGGCCGGCGACGGTGGTCAAGACGAGAGCAGGGCGAATACGCACGGCTGAGGTAGTTGACTACGGTCGAATCCAGATACCGGCGCCTCGGGTGTGGGGGGTGCGGCCTGTGGGGGCGGTGGTCACAGGAGCGACGTCGACGTAGAGCACAGATGAGCTGAACGATGCACTGTCAGGCGGGGGCGAGACAGGGAGCGACCGATGAAGCCCGATCTGCGGTCGGTGCTGGCGAAGGTGATCCCGGTCGAGGCGCGGCTGATTGAGCTCACGGACGAGCCGAACGACAGCCGGGACGCCGACCGGCTCGAGCCGGAGCCGAGTCTCGAGCTGGCGCAGCGGATTGCGCGGGCGGAGGTCTCATGGCTGAGAGCGTGGCTGGCGCGATGACCCGGCGGCCCGCCCCGGCGCCGCGGTCGTGGTGGCAGTGTCCGGACACGGCCTTTGCGGTCACGGCGGCGGCGGAAGCGCCCAAGATGCACGCGCGGACGCCGCCGCGGGAACAAGAGCAGGCGTGGGCCGACGAGATGGCCCAGTTGAGCGCCACGACCCGTGAGCAGATGCGCGGACCGCAATGAGCGACCTCGCGACCGATCCGATCGGGACGCCGCACGAGACGGCCACGTGCGCGTGGTGCCCGTCGCCGCTGGTCGTCGCGGAGGTCGAACGCACGCGCGCCTGGGTCTGTCCGACCGACTGGGCGCGACAGACGGCACACGCGATCTTTAGTGTGCGCAAAGGCGTCCGGACGTGTCACTACGTCCCGCTCCCGAGCCAGTGTCTGCTCTATGAGACGCCCGCGCGCTACGTGCTCTGGGGCGGACAGGCGGGGCCGGGCAAGTCGCACGGCGTGCGCTGGTGGCTCTACGACCGAAGCCTCCAGACGCCCGGACACGAAGCGCTCCTCTTGCGCGAGAACTGGGACCAACTCGATGTGACGCACCTCCGCAAGATGGAACACGAGGTGCCACAGCTTGGCGGGCGGTTCTTCAAGAGCGACCGGAAAGTCGTCTTCGGGAAGGGCAGCGACGAGTCCATCATCGATGCCGGCCACATGGCCGAAGAAGGAGCCGTCACGCGGTACTTGTCGACGGAATACGGGGCGATTGTCGCCGACGAAGCGAGTCTCTATCCGGTCGCGCCCGATGGCACGACGCCGCTGGCGGAGCTCTCGACGCGCGCCCGCAAGGTCTACACCGACCGATCGGGCAACCGCGTGCCCCCGCGATTTATCCCGGTGACGAATCCCGGCGGGCCGTCCGGCGACTGGCTCCGGTCGATGTTCATCCGCCACGAACCCGACCTCGGGCTCTATCCGCAACTCCGCACGAAGTATCACCCCGACGAGTGGGTGTACCTCCCGGCTCGCCTCGACGACAACCCGTACATGGACCCCGCCTATGCGGATTCGCTCGCCGTCCTCCGAGGCTGGCGCTACCAACAGATGCGTCTCGGCGATTGGGATGTGTTTCCCGGCCAGTTCTTCGAGGAATGGGACCCCAGTGTGCACGTCAAAGACCAAATGGTCGATCCACGACGTATTGACCATTTCGTCTCGATGGACTGGGGCCACGCGGCGCCCGGCTGTTTTCTCTGGTGGGCCTGTCTGCCCGACGGGAGGTATCACATCACCCATGAGTGGAAATTCCATCGCCTCGCGGACCAAGACATCGCGGCGGGCTTCCATCAAAGGAACAAAACGTACGGCATCGAAAAAGTCCGCTACGTGGTCGTCGACCCCAGCCTTGGCAACAAGGATGGTCGGGGCGACAGTCGTCATGGACAATCGCGTGCGGAAACTCTCCGCCGTTTGGGACTCAACATCCGGTTGGGTGATAACGACCGACCCGCCGGATGGGCTCGTATCCGCGCATTACTTCGAGGGCACCGCGGAGAGCCACCGCACCTTACCGTTGCCCCTGACTGCACGTACCTGATTCGCTCGCTCCCGGCGCAGAAGTCTGACCCGCACGACCTCGAAGATATCGACACCGGCGGCGATGACCACGCCGCCGACACCCTCCGCTACGGCGCGATGAGCCGGCCGGCGCCGACGACGCACTACGCCCCGACCGTGAAGCTGCACCCGCTGCTCGAAGAGGCGCTCGCCGCCTCCCGCGCGGGGGTGACGCTCGGGTCCGAGTCCATGCGGAGGCACACATGATGCCGCTCCCCGGCTCGGCGCCCGTCCCGCCGCAGGGGCCCACGGCCCCAGCCGCGAAGCCCCCGCCGAAAGAGCAGCGGCTGACGCCCGATCAGGCGTCCGCGTGGCGGCGTCGCATTAAAGCCGCGCTCGAGGCCACGAAACCCGCGCTCGACGAAGGCAAAAAGAACATCGACCGCTACAACGCGCAGCACCTGGGGACCGTCACCGACAAGACCGTCGCCGTGCCGACGGACTTCTATTACATCGAACAGAAGAAACCGCAGCTCTTCTACCGCCTGCCCGACGTCTATCTGAAGGCGCTTCAGCCCGGGCTCGACGACGGCGGGGTCATCTTCCAGGCCGCGCTCAACAGCAAGATCGGCCCGGCGGGCGTCAACGTGCTCCCGAAGGTGCAAGAGGTCCTCTTCGATGTCATCTGTGCGACCGGCTTCGGCGCCTTGAAGGTGGGCTATGAACCGATCATTGACGGTACCAAGCCATTCGAGGTTTCACCGGCCTCTCAAGATCCGCTTACGGGAGCGCCAGTTGAAGCGGTGGTGGAGGAGGTCCCGAACATTATCGCCTCGCGCTACTTCATCGAACGCGGCGCCCCCGGTGACCTCATCGTACCGGCCGATTTCAGCGGCTCCGACTTCGATGACGCGGCGTACCTCGGCATTCGCTTCCGCGAAGACCTCCCCGACGGCGAGGTCCAAGGCAAAACGAGCGAGCAGGACGACGACCGCCGACTGACGCCGCTCCCCGATGCCGGGAAGACCGCCCGCCGCCATCAGCGCATCGGGACAGAACTCTTCTTCAAGGCCCGTACGTTCGGCTTCGCCAAGCATCCCGACGCGATCTGGACGTTCACGCTCTACGATGACGACCCGGACAGCACGCCGGTGACGGTCAAGCCCTGCCCCTATCAGAAGACGAATCCGCAGACCGGACGGCTGGAGGGGATGGTCGGCTTCCCGATCGTGCCGCTGACGACGCGCTACGTCTCCGATACCTGGATGGCCCGCTCCGACTGTTCGATGGCGCAGAACTCCGCGACCGAACTCTCGACCGGCCGGACCCAGATGATCCAGTACCGCGACCGCAACATGCCGCAGTGGGGCTTCGACACGACGCGCGTCGATGCCGATATCCAGGCCAAGATCGCGCGCAACGAATCGATGGCCGGGATCGGCTTCAACGGGCCGGGCGCGGATGCGACGTGGCCGATCGTCAAGGGTCAGATGTCGCGGGAGAATTTCTCGTTCAACGATTACATTCAGCAAGACCTCAATCGGATCTGGGGCATCACCGATCAGGGCACCAGCGCACGCGCCGAATCCGCCAAGACCGCGACCGAGATTCAGACCTCGGAAGCCGCCAGTAAGACGCGCATGGAAGCCGAACGCGCGAAGGTCGTCGACTGGTACTTGAAGGTCGTCGCGAAATTCGGGGCCCTGCTCCAGATGTTCGCGGACGAAACCGAATACGTCGAACTCGTCGGCCAGGACGCCCAGCGCCTGAAGAACATCCCGCCCGAGATTCAACAGCAGGCGGCGGCGGACCCCCAGGCGAAGCTCCTCGTGCCGTGGACGAAGGACGAAATTTTCGGCCGCTACAGCTTCCAGGTGAAGCCGGACAGCCAGCTCCACACCGACGTGACACAGGAACGCGAGCAGTGGTTGAAATTCTTCAACTTTCTGGCGAATGAGCCGACCTGCAACCGCACGGAGCTCACCCGCGAGGGGATGAAGCTCTTTCACTACGACCCCGTGCGGTTCACGCAACCACCGCCCGAGCACAAGCCCGAGCCGCCAAAACTCTCGCTCGCGTTCACAGGCGAGGATTTCGTCGCCCCGCAGGCGCCGATCATGATCGAGCTCGCCGCGCAGCTCGGCCTGAAGATTTCGCCCGAAGCGATCTTGCAGTCGCAGCAGATGCTGCTCCAGGCCGAGCAGATCGCCGCGCAGCAGCAGGTGGAAGCGAACGCGCAGACCGAGCACGGGGGCGCGGCGAAGGAAGCGCCGAAGATCAATAAGCATCCGACCGAGGCGACCGGCGGGATGCAGGGCAGTGGAGCGCCCGCGCCGCTCGGACCTGGGAGCACGATCCAGTGAAGCAGCGGTACACGATCTGCGGCGTGCTCGATTGGGACTTGCTCGAACGCCGCGTGAGATTTGTGGAGCTGGAACACAACTACGCCGTCGAGATCGATTGGGTGCTCCGAGCCGCGTACGCCTACACCTACGTGGACGCCGGAGGGAACACAGTTACGGCGACGGCTCCGGCGGGCACCATCGTCAGTGAAGATCGCCATGTGATTCTCAAGGATTATTCGGAAGTGGCGACGGCGATTCTCGGTCATACCGGCGGTTCATAACAGGAGTCAGTCGATGGCAAATGTTCAAGCGATGTGCACCTCGTTCAAGACCGAACTGCTCAACGGCAGTCACGCCTTCGGGGCGCAAGGCGCGAACGCCGTCCGCACCGTCACCACGAAGGATACCTTCAAGGCCGCGCTCTATCTCGTCTCGGCCTCGCGCGGGGCGGCCGACACGGTCTACAACACGACCGGCGAAGTCACCGGGACGAACTACACCGCCGGCGGCGTCGCCGTGACGAACGCGACCGCACCGACGGCGACCGGCACGACGGCCTTCTGGACCCCGAGCGCGTCGATCGTCTACACGACCGTGACGCTCTCGACCGCGTTCGATGCCGTGCTCATTTACAACGATGCGTCGACGGCGAAGCTCGCGTGCTCGCTCCATACGTTCGGATCGCAGACGGTCACGGCGGGGACGTTTACCTTGACGATGCCGGTCAACGACTCGTCGAACGCGCTGATTCGCATTGCCTGAAGAAGAGACGACATGACGAGACGAGAGAAGATCGCGCTCGGCGCCGTCGTGCTCCTGTCCGCGCTGTGTCTGCTGGCGATGGCGAAGCCGCCGCCGAGGGGCTGTAAGTCGCCGCCGGCGCTCACGCTCTCGGCCCCGCCCGATGTGACCACTGGCGAGCCGTTCACGACGGCGTACAGCGCGCAGCCGGGGGCGGGCCAACCGGGCTGCGCGGTCAGTAGCTGGCTGCTCGACTACGGCGACGGCGGATCGCGCGAGGGGGCGGGTCGCGTGACCGCGACGGACCAGCACGCCTATGCGGCCGACGGGATCTATCCGCTGTCGCTCTCGGCGCAGACGCTGACCGGGCTCGTCTCGGTGCGCGATCAAGTCGTCCATGCCGGGATCTTGTCGCCCCCGCCCGGTGGCGGTCCCTGCACGACCTGTTATTACGTCACCAAGACCGGCAGCGATGCGAACTCCTGCGTGGCCTCGAAAAATCTCGGCACGCCGAAGCTCACCATTGCCGCCGGGGTCGCGTGTCTGCCGACGGGCGCGACGCTCTATATTCGCACCGGGACCTACACGGAATTTATCGGAGAAACCAACTTCACTGCCTCGGGGACGTCCTGGGTGACCCCGATCACCATCGCCGCCTACCCGGGCGACGTCGTCACTCTGCGCCCGAGCGGCGGCGGCGGCGTCATGGGCTTCCGTAATACGGTCGCGGTCTTTCTCATCATCGACGGCTTAATTCTCGACGGCATCAACGCGGGCGGGGGATCGGGCGCCGCGGTGTTCGGCTGCGGCGATACCTCGCATCATCTTCGCGTGCAGAACACGGAGATCAAGAACGGCGACGGCAATGGGGTCTTTTGCGGCGGGAACAATCACGAGTTTCTGAACGACGCGGTCCACGGCAACGGCCTGTTCACCGGGTACACCAATTCCAACGGCATGTATATGTGGGGCGACGCCACGACCATCACGGGCGGATCGTTCTATGACAACGAATGCTACGGGGTTCGGTACTACGACAGCGCCGCGCTCCCGGCGTCCGCCGACAACAACGTCGTGCAAGGTGCGCGCATCTTCGGCAACGGCAACGGGCGCGGCTTGAGCGGCACGTCGGTCTGTGGCTCGGGCGGCGGCGGCATCGTGCTCGCCGACACCAACAACGTGGCGAAAAACAATCTCGTCTACAACAACTATTGGGGCGTGCAGATTAGTCTGGAGAAATCCGCCGCGGTGCAGTGGTACCACAACACCGTCACCGCGAACGACTTCGGCGCCGACATGAGTAACAGCGGCTCCAGCGTCCTGTTCAAGAACAACATCGTCTACAACAACGCCGGATTGAATCTCTATCAGATGGGCAGTGTCGTGCAGACCACGAACCTGACCACGAATCCGAATTTCGTCAATCCGGGGGCGTTCGACTTTCACGTCAATCTCGGGAGCGCGGCCATCGATACGGGCACGTTCCTGCCGTCGGTGGTGGTGGATTTTTCCGGTGTGACCCGGCCGCAAGGCGCGCAAGTCGACATCGGCGCGTACGAGCGGTAAATGGGGATTACCGAAGCGCAGGCCGCCGTCACCAAAAACACCGCCTCGGCGACGTCCGACACGTTGGCGTATGGGTCATCGGTGGCGGTCAATTCGTTGCTGGTGGCGGGCTTCCGGTTCGGCTCGGTCGGGATTACGCCGATCGTGTCGGATAACGTCAATGGCGCGTGGGTTCGTCTCGCGACGCGGGGCACGGTCAGTGACGGCACGATCGAAGTGTGGTCGTGTCTCGCGCTCAGCGCCGGGACGCCGACGGTGTCGGTCGTGGTCGATAGCGCGGCGACGACAATGCGGTGGAGTATTCACGCTTATACCGCAGATACCGCGCTGGCGGTGCGGCAAATGAATATGGGCGGGAGTAACGGGACGCCGGGCACGACCGCGAGCGGCTACGACATCACCACGACCGCGCCCGATGCGTTAGTCCTCGCGTTTGAAGAGAGCGCGTCCAACGGACAGACCTATACAGCGGAAGCGACCTACACACTGCGGGCCGAAGTCCCGGCGGCCCCGAATAGCCGGTACACGATGGCCCACAAAATCGCGACGACGAGCGGCGCCTACTCCGGCACGTTTACCTTTAGCGGCGCCGACAACTGGCAAGCGATCCTGGTCGCCTTTGATGCGCAGCCCCCCACGACCGTCCTCGGCCGCAGGGCGTTTCCGAAATTTCTGCTCCGAGGCCCGGCGTGATTATTCTCGCCAATACGACGGACAAGATCCAAGTGGTCAACGGGACCACGTCGACGATCGATGTGCATGCGTCGTGGGTGGACATGGCCTCGAATGGCTCTGGCGATCCGTCCCCCGGCCGCACAAACACCGCGATCACCACCGCCGCGACGACCGATGTCGTCGCCGCGCCCGCGTCGTCGACCGTGCGCAATCTCAAAGAACTCCAGATCCGCAACAAGCATGCGTCGACGGCGACCGACATCACCGTCGTCTACAACCAGAACGGAACGAGCTTCGAACTGTTCAAACTGACGCTCGCGGCAGGCGAGCAGTTGGAATACATCGAGGGGATCGGCTTTTTCGAGGTTGCCGCCTCGCCCTCGAGCTACGCGCCGAATTTCTCGACTGCCGCGCAGACCCCGACCGCCGCGACGCTCACGCAGCTTGCCGGCTCGACGATCACGGTGCCGGTCGGCAAGCTCCGCATCGGGACGATGCTGCGCTGGCACTTCGATATCACGAAGACCGGCGCGGGCACGGCGACGAGCGCCTATCACGTCCGCGTCGGCACGGCGAACACGACGGCGGATACGGCGGTCTTGACGTTCACGAAACCGCTCGGCACAGCGGTCATCGATACCGGCGTCATCAACATTCAGGCCATTGTGCGCGGGCCGCTCTCGGGATCGTGCATCATGGCGGGGATTTTCGAGCTGTATCACAACCTCGCGGCGACGGGCCATAACACGACGCACGCGACGGCGACCCCCGGCCACATCATCACCGTCTCGTCGGGGTTCGATGCCACGGTCGCGGGCCTCTTTGTCAGTCTCTCGTGTACGACCGGCGCGTCGGATGCGATCACGACACAGTGTATGTTCGCGGAGGCGTTGAACCTCTAATGGCCAATCAAGGCTGGTTCGATACGAACTCGGGCAGTGCGCGGTCGGTCTTTGACGAATCCGCGCAGGCCGAGGGCTGGTTTGATCGCAGCTTCGACGAAAAAGTCTCGACCGCCGATGTCACGCTGGCCCTGACCGGCGTCGGCGGCATCGGCGCCGTCAATACCCCCGGTGTCGCGCACGACCAGGCGACGACGATGGTCGTCGGCACGGGCAGTGTCGGGACACCGGGGGTCGCGCACGGTCAGGCGGTCACGTTCGCGCTAGGGACCGGCGCCGCCGGGACCGTCGTGCAAAGCGAGGCTGTCCCGCTGACCACCGTGGTCGGCACGGGCGCGGTGACGGCTCCCGGGGTCGCACACGACCAAGCGACCACCGGCACCGGGGCGACCGGGGCCGTTGGGACCGTCAGCGTCTCGGCGAGCGACGTCACGGACGTGTTGACGGGCGTCAGCGCGACCGGCGCCGTCGGGACCATCGCCGCGGTCCTGGCGCTGCTCCTAGCGACGGTCGCCGGGACCGTCAGCGCGGGCACCGTCCTCGCCAGCCGGGCGCTCGCGCTCCTGGGGGCGCTGGCGACCGGGGCGGTCGGGACGCTCGGGGCGCTCTGGAATCAGGCGCTCACGTTTGTCGCGTCGACGGGCGCCGTCGGGACGCCGGGCGTCATCGGGACGGCGATTCTGACCGGCGGGCAAGGCACCGGGACGCTCGGGCTCGTTGGGGTCAGCGGCCAGCCGGTGACCGTGGCGGTGACGGGGGTTGAAGCGACTGGCGCGATTCGGGGCACGCTCAGCGCGAGCGGAGGAGACAGTACCGTGGCCGCCATGAATGCCGGCGATACGACGACGCAGTTCGCGTTCTGGATGCGGACCAACGTCCCGAATGGCGACGCCAATACGGCCTTGCGCGAGGCGCTGACGACGCTCTACGGGCTCCCGGGACCGCCGGACTTGGAAACGTATGCCTCAAAACTCGTCGAACGGAAGGCGGCCTAAATGACGCGCGAAATTTTGATTCGCTGGTACGCGCTCACGGAGGAGATGTCCATCCTCGCGCGTGGCCTCGTCACGGTTCAGCACGTCGGCGACGGGAAACTCGCGCCCGTGTCCGAGTTCGGCAAGGTCAACGTCGAAGCGGATGGCGAATTTGTCTACATGCTCTACCAACTCGATATGCCCGCCGTGCGCGCCGCGAAACGCGCAGGATCGAAACAGATGGCGGGGGCGCTGCATCTCCTCCCCTGGCCGGTGTCTTTGACGCGCGGAGACAGGCTGACGCCCTCGTGGGAGGAAGACGGCTGGGTCATGCAAGTCCTACCGGAACTCATCGCGATCTTGGAGGGCCGCGCCCATGCCCTTGTATGACCGCCGCTGTTCCGCCTGTTCGGCGCTCCGCATCGACTGCTGGGAACCGACGGAGGCACCCGCCGTCGGATGCTTAGAATGCGGAGCGCCGACGACCCGCGTCATCCTGCCGAAGCGGCACATGGCGATCAAATCGGACGAGTGGCCGGGCGGCCGGGTCATGTACAACGGCTTCCCTGAGCCGCGTGTGTTCTACAGCCAGTCGTCGTACGAGCGGGCGCTCGCCGACAACGGCTTCCGCGTGCGCGGTGACGGCGAAGAAGGCCCCGGGGCGTGGATCAGCAAAGACTCGCTCGACAAGGCGAAGGAACTGGTGAGCCGTGGACGGTAAAGTCACGATAACGGACGCCGAAGGTGAACCGGCGGAACTGCCGAACGAGCCGATCACCGACCCCGAGCTCGAATTGCTCTTGCAGTACAAGCAATTCTTGCAGCGACGCGGCTACCGCGAAGCGGTCTACTGCACGCGCTGCTGGGGGAACAATCTGGCGGACGGGACGGAGTTTCATGTCCAAAGCCGCGGCGTGAGCATCGAGGCGCTGATCCGGTGCCGATGCCGCGTGGCCTACGGACGCGGAGGCAGTGTGCATTAGACGATTTGACTGACGACCTCGGGCGCGACTAATTACCGCGCCGACAATCCGCTGCCCGCGGAGGTCGCAGACAAGGGCACAGAGAGAAGGGCGCTCTGCGGACCGGGAAACGGTTCTCAGCAGCGCCCTTTTTCTTTTGTGCTCTCGCTCTCTTGCGAGCGCCGCGACGCGATACAGCGGCAAAGGACCGACCAATGGCAGACGACGGCAGTATCACCGCTGGCGACATCGAGGCGGCCTCCGCCTCACAGGGCGACTCGCCATCGCCCGATCCCTCTCCTCTTGGCGACGCCGCAGTGGCGACGAGCGCGGACGCGATAGTTCCGCCTGCGGACCCGGCAACAGGTGAGGTCACGAGCACGCCCGGCGCGCCACCCGAACAACGGTGGCCCTCGATCTTGGAGAACGCCCGCCGAGAGGCGGCGGCCAAGGCCGAGGAAGCGTGGAAGCCGTACGAGTGGGCCAAGCAGGTTCCACAGCAGCAATTCGACGAGATGGTCGGGTGGTATCAGCGGGCGAACGCTGACCCGGTCCAGTTCGCGCAAGAGCTGATTCAGAGCCTGCAACAACACCCCGTACATGGACAGGCGCTCCGAAGTCTCGCCGCGCGGGCGTTGAGTTCGGGGCGAGGCCAAGCAGAGGAACCACAGCCCGATCTGCCGCTGGAATTGGCCGACGGCCGCGTGGTTCCTGTGTATTCGGCAGCGCAACAAGCGAAACGCGAAGCATGGCTCCAGCAACGGGCCGAGCAAGCCTTTGAGGCAAAGCTCCAGCCGTTTCGGGAGATGCAATCGCAGGCGGAAGAACGTGCGCGCGGCGAGGCCGCCACACAGTTCGCGACCACCCTCACCGGGAGTCTGACGAAGCTCCCGGGCTTTACCGAGCACAAGGCGGAGATCGCCCAGTGGATCGCGAAGGCCCGGCTCGAGTCAGACCATCCGGCGGAGGTCCGGGCCGCCGCGCTCGAAGCGTACACGGCGATTGTCGTGCCGAAGCTGTCCTCCACGGTGCGTCAGGGCGTGCTCACCGATCTTCACCACAAAGCCGGGGCGTCCACCGTGAACCCCGCGCAGACCGGCACCGCCGCGCCGAAATCGCTCGCCGACATGACGACGAAAGAAGCGCTCGAAGCCGAATTTGCGCGGATGAGCGGATAGACGCCGGAGAACACACATGCCAGGGACACCAAATCAGGGGCAACTCATCGCCTCGGTCTGGGAAAACAAGTTGGGCGGCAAACCCCGCGACAACATCTTTCTCAGCCGCGCCCTCTTCTACGCCTTGGGCGAGAAGGGCTTCAAGCAACAGGCCGACGGCGGACGCTTGATCGAGAACACGATCGAGTTCGCCGAAAACACGACGATGCAGATGATCGGCGAGATGGACCCGCTCGACGTGACGCGCATCGACGTGTTCGACGTCGCGCGCTACGACTGGAAGATCGCCGCCGGGACGGTCGTCTTTTCCGACCTCGAGCTGCTCCGCAGCGCGGGCGCGTCGGGCAAGTTCGACCTGATGGCCGAGAAGATGGAAAACGGCCGGGATTCCCACATTGCCCTGCTCAATCGGCAGTGCTGGGGCCTCGGGACCGGGTCAAACGACATCGACGGCATTCAGAAGCTGATCTCGATCACGCCCACGACCGGCACGGTCGGCGGCATCAACCGCGCGACGTTCGCGTTCTGGCGCAACAAGGCGACGGACGGCACGAAGACGACGGTCATCTACGACAACCTCCGGGCGTCGATGCGGACGACCTACAACAACTGTTCGCTCGGCGGGATCAAGATGACCCCGACGGTCATCATCGCCGACCAGACGACGTTCCAGGCGTATCAGGGGCTCCTGCTCGCCAACGAGCGCATCGTCACGGCGGACAAGAAGAAGGATGCTGACGCGGGCATTCTCAACGGGGCGACGTACTTCATGGACAAGCCCATGTTCTACGACGAGGACGCGCCCGCGAACAAGGTCTGGTTCCTCAACAGTGAGGTGCTGAAGTTCACGTACCTCAAAGGCGGCTGGATGAAGATGAAGGACGCGATCGAACCGGCCAACGCCCTCACCTCCACCCATCGGATCGCCACCTTCGGCAACCTCAACACGAGTGCCTCTCGGCACCTCGGCGTGGTTTACAACACCGCGTCGTAAGAGAGGACAATCATCATGGCGAACCTTCAACCACAAGACCTCATTGCCTTCGGGCAGGACTCCCTCACCGCCTCCACCACGCCGACCCATCGGCTCGGCACGCGGGCGGAAGATGACTACGGGCGCGTCTATCGCTACGCCTTGGCCGGCGGTGCCGACACGGTCGCCGGCAACGTGCTGCAAGGGCCGGCGATCACCGCGCTCCACTTGGCGAACACCCCGCCCGCCGTCGCGATCGGGGCCACGTCGTTCACCTACACTCCGGGATCGACACTGGGCACGCTCAATCAGTACGAGAAGGGCTTGCTCCAGGTCGATACCACGCCGGGCAACGGCTACGCCTACGGCATCGACAGCAATCCGGCGTTCGCGTCGGCCACGGCGTTCACGCTCAATCTGGCCTCGGACGAACCGATCCAGGTGGCGCTGACGACGTCCTCGCGCGTCGGACTGCTCGCCAACATCTATCGCGGGGTGATCCAGTGCCCCGCGACGACCGCGACCGGCCTCGTGGCCGGCGTCTCGGGCTACATCATCCCCACGTTGCAGTGGGGGTGGATTCAGACCTGGGGTCCGGCCTCGGTGCTCATCGCTGGCACGCCCGCGTTGGGCGCGATGGTGCTCGCCCCGGGCGCGACGGCCGGCGCCGCCGAGATCATGACGACGACCAACCTGATCGTCGCGCAGCTCCTGGGCAACATGCTACAGGTCGGCGTCTCGGGCAAAAACAACTTCGTCTATCTGAAGATCCGAGGGTGACTCGGATCGGTGGGGGGCCGGTCTGTGGCCGGCCCCGTTTTTCGGAAGGAGTCTCGCGCATGGTCACGAAGAAACCCGAACCCGAGGCGCCCGTCGTCTCGCACGCGCCGGTCACGGGCGCGGTCGGATCGCTGACGTCGTCGATTCACGCGACGACCGCCAGTGTGCCGGAAACGCCGAATCAACCCCGCACGGCCGCCCCCGTAGCCGTGGCGACCGCACAGGGCATCGCGGTCGGCGCCACGCACACCGTGCTCCTCTGGGGCGAAGGCGACACGCTGACGCCGATCGAGGTCACCGGGCCGCGCAATGCCCGCGAAATTCAGGTCATGGGGCTCCCGTACGACCACGTCGATACGCAGTGGTCGACGGGCCTCTGGATCTACCGCAACGATCGGAAGAACTGACATGGCTGACAAAGACCTCGAAGCCCGCTTCGCGGAACTCTCCGAGCGTAATGCGGCGCTGATGGCGGCGCTCGAAGCGAAGATCGCCGCACCGGCGGGAGGTATTACCCCCGATCAACTCGAAGCGATCATCACGCGCTCGACGGCGGCGGCCAGTAAGGGCTCTGAGCTCATCGCCTCGAAGTACAAGCCGGAGAATGTCGACCATCTCCACAAAGGCCCGTTCGAGCATCCCGAGGGGGGGATCACGCATCCGAAGCCGCCGCTCAAGCGCGAGATGTATCACGGCGGCTTCCGCCTGCGCGATCAGGACATCAGCTACGTCGAAGCCGAAGCTCTCAATGCCCTGTCCGACTCGCTCGGGCGGGCGCAGCGGCGCCTCGCGCGCAACGGGACATGGGTCGCGGAAGTCAACGATCGGGACGACCGGCTGACGATTCGGACGCCGATGAAGACCATCGACGACCGGGCCGACTTGCCGGGCCTGCTTCAGATCGCGATGGAGCTGACCAGTGGCGACCGCGCCCTCGAAACGGCCGACATCCTCGCGGAACTCGCGCTCCTCAAGAGCGAGATGGCCGCGCTGAAAGGCGTCCCCGCGTGAACCTCGAGGCGCTCTTGGCGGACTGCTACCGGCGCTGTGGGTATGCCCCCGGGCCGCCGTCCGAGATCCGCGATCTGTTCACGGCGCACGTCAATGACGCGCAGCAGGAACTGGCGGCCGACCCCGCGCTCCAGTCGCTGTTGCGCGCGAGCACCACGTTCACGAGTGCGCCCGGCGTGGCGGAGGTCGGCCTGCCGCCGACCATCTCGCGCGTCTGGACGGTACGGGAAACGACGAACAACCGGCGCCTGTTCCCGCTCACGCGCGATAGCTATCGGATGATCGCGCCCGATCCCGCGCAGACGTCGGGGACGGCCGACCATTACGTGCTCCTGGGGCCGACCTGTGTCGCGCAGCAACCGGCCGTCGCGGACGACGTCTTTGTGCTGAGCACGGACGTGCTCGACACCGGGATCTTCCACGCCGAAGTCGTCACCGAAGGCGGCTTCGCGCGGACGGTGACGCTGATCCTGGCCGGGCAGGTCGCGGTCAGCCTCGGGCTCTTGGACATCATCGGGATCACGGACTGGTATCTCGACGAGCCCGCGCTGGGAGTCGTGACGCTGCACGCGGGATCAGGCGCGGGGCCGGAACTGGGCCGCATCGGCATCGAGCAGACGCGCGTGCGCTATCAGGGGCTGGCGCTCCTGCCGACGCCGTCCGATGCGCGGGTCTATCTCGTCGAGTACGAGCGGATCGTCTCTGACCTCGTCTCTCCCGCCGATGCGCCCGCGTGGTTGCCCGACGCCTTCCAGCGGCTGCTGTCGATCGGCGCGCGCCGGCGTTACTGGGAAGACAAGCGGGAAGCCGATCGTTATACGGCGGCGCTCGCCGAGTGGAATATGACCGTCGCCCGGCTCAAGGCGTTCGTGAACAACCCGCCCGATCAGACGCTCATCCCCGGTCGGGGACCGTGGGGCCGCAGTGACCTTGGCGGCGCCTATCCGGCGTCGACCATTTTTGATTGATGGGGAGCTATGGCTGACAACACGAGTCTCCCGCCCTCTGCGACCAAGGCCGCGACCGACGAGGTCACCTATTCCGGCGATATCGCGGTCGTTCAGGTCGTCCGACAGGCGCACGTCATCGGTGCCGAAGGCTCGAAGACCGTTACCGACATGAGCGCCCCGACCGGCACGCCAGCGGCGGCCTCGCTGTCGGTCCATGAGCTGCCCGCGACCTCGGGGGGCTGCTCGACCCTCCATCGCGTCTCGACCGGGGCCGTTCAGGATCAGGCCATCGTCAAAGCGAGTCCGGGGCAAGTCTTTGGGGTCTACATCTACAACAACTCCGTCTCCCCGGTCTTCGTCAAGTTTCACAACCAAGTCTCTCTGCCCACGGCTGGCGTGGGCGTCGTGGCCGCCGTCGGGATGCAAGCGGGCGTCAGTAACTACGTCCCGATCGCGAAGGGGCGCGCGTTCAGTGTCGGCATCGGGATCACGATCGTCTTGGAGATTGCGGATAACGGCACGACCGCCGTCGCGGCGGGCGCCTGTGTCGTGGATGTGGATTACAAATGAAGCCTTTTGCCGCACTACCCATCTCTCGCACCTGGGCGCTCGTCTGGTCTGTCTCGGCGTTCATGATCCTGGCCTCTATTCTCAATGAACCGTCGTATAGCCAGCAGCCTGTCACGATCCAGAGCGGCACCATTACGACCGTCGGCAGCGTGACGCAGAGCCCCGACACGCGGCAGGCGACCGCCGCCAACCTCAACGCGCAAGTCCAAGGCAACGTCGACGAAGACCTCACGGTCGCGGGCAAACCCGTCCAAATCGCGGGGCGCGCGTCGACCTCGCTTCCGACGGCCGTCTCCACCAACGACGTCATCCGCCCGTGGTTTTCCCTCAACGGTGCGCAAAACTTCATCGCCCGCGACACGCTCGGCATCAGCGCGATGGACGACACGCTGCACGCCGCGAAAGTCACGGTCGTGGGCGGCGGCGCGGTCGATCTCGCGGACGGCGCGGCGGCCGGTCCCGGCCCGCTCGGGAAAGTCCTCGGGCGCACGGCGGTCCCGACAGCGGTCGCCGAGAGCACAGTCATCTCCGCCTGGGCGACGACTACGGGGAGCGTCCATGTGGTCCCGACGGCGGCGGCTGCGCCAGACGGCGCGGCGACGACCTGTTATCTCGCCTCGTTGGCGACGACCAACAGCACCATCTGCAAGGCGAGCGCGGGCGTGATCTACGACATGAGCGTCGTCAACACGACGGCGAACGTCGTCTTTCTGCGCCTCTATAACCTCTCGTCGGCCCCGACGTGCTCGAGCGCGACCGGCTTCATTGAATCGGTCGCCGTGCCGGCCTCGACCAGTGGCGCGGGCATTGTGCGGACCTTTTCGGTGGGTCGGGCGTACCCGACCGGGATCGGGTTCTGCCTGACGTCTGGCGCTGGATCGACGGACACCACGCCGGCGGCGGTCGGTACGTATATTTCGCTGGGTTACAAATGAATGCGCGCCCTCCTGCGTCTCGCGATCGCGCTGTTCGTCGCGAGTGTCGGCCTGTGGGCGGCGATTCCGGCGACCGACACGTTCACGCGGGCGGACAGCGTCAACGATCTCGGCCCCAATTGGACCGCGCAGGACGTCGGGCATCCGCTGGGGATTTTAGGCCAACGGGTCTACGCGACGACGTTTACGTCCTGGTCAACATCCTTCTGGGGCGGCGATACGTTCTCGGCCAATCATGCGTCGGAATGGCGGGTCATCGATGATGGCTTCGCCGGCATCCTCGTCACCGTCCGCGCCTCTGGCACGACGGAGGCGACGCAGCAGTTCTACGGCATCGCGGCCGACCAGTCCGGCGGGTCGATTGTCCTCGTGACGGGCGGCGCGATGAGCGTCATTGCGCCGTTCGTGGCGGTCTTCAACGGGGATCTGGTCCGGCTCGAGGTCTGCGGGTCGACGGTGACGGGCAAGGTCAACGGGGCGACGCAGGGCGCGGTGACCGACGCCACGCTCGTCTCGGGGCAACCGGGCGGAGGGATGTTCGACTTGAACACGCTGATCGACGACTGGACCGGCGACAACGTCACCTGTGGCGGCCCGCCGCCCAGCACGAAGCGGCTGCTGCTGATGGGCGTGAGCGAGCATCCATGAGGCGTCTCCTCGTCGTCGCGCTCCTCCTCGGTCTGATCGAGCCGCTGACGGCGCAAGATACGTCGATCCTCGCCACGAACCGGAAAGTCGACTGGTCGACGGCCGGGGCGACGATCGTGACGCGCACGACGCAATGCGGCGGGACGATCGCGGCCTATACCGGCGGGCCGGGCACGATCAATACCGCGATTGCCAACTGCGCCAGCGGCCAAGTCGTGCAGCTCGGCGCCGGCACGTTTTCACTCAACGGCAGCATCGACATCCTCCGGAGCGATGTCACCTTGCGCGGGATGGGGCCGAACCTCACGAAGATTAATTTCACCGGCAATAGCTTTGGCTGTGGCGGGTTGTTCCCCGACGTGTGCGTGTCGTCGTCGTCGCCGGATTACATCGGCTCGCCACAGAACACGGCGACGTGGACCGCTGGCTACTCGAAGGGCACCACCGTCGTCACCCTCGGGTGCGGCGGCAACTGCGCGTCCATGAACCTGCAGGTCGGTTCGATCCTGCACCTGGATCAACTCGACGACAGCAACACGGACCCAGGCACGCTCTGGAACTGCTCGGCGACGCTCTTGAGTAGCAATGTCGGGTGCGCGGGCGAAGGCGGACAGGAAGGGCGCAGCGGCCGGAACCAGACGGAGAACCCGACCGTCACCGCCATTAACGGCAACCAAGTCACGATTTCGCCCGGGCTGAACATGCCGAACTGGCGCAGTGGACAGACGCCGGGCGCGTGGTGGATGACGGGCCTGCCGTTGACGAACGTCGGGATCGAGGCGATCGCGTTCGACTCGTCCGCGAATGGGATGGACGCGCAATCGAGCCGAGGGACCATCGTCATCCGCTCGACGCGGCAATCGTGGGTCACGAACGTGCGCGCCACGAAGGGCAAGCGCGCGATGGTCCTGCTCTACCACACAAACCACATCACCGTCCGCGACAGCTACCTGCACTCGTCGCGGTCGCTGGCCGACCAGGCGTACGGCATCGAGACGTTCGGGGCCGACTATACGCTGTTTGAAAACAACATCATTCAGGACATCGTCGCGGGGGTGATCCCGGTCGGGTTCGGGCAGGTCTTTGCGTACAACTTCTGTACGGACTCCACCTACAACCCGAGCGGCGCGCCCTTCCCGCCGGGCAATTCGCAGATGATGGCGGGCAACTGGCATCACGACGGGGGAACTGCTTACACGCTCTATGAAGGCAACGATTGCCTCGGCATGAAGCAAGACGGGATTCATGGCACGAACAACTTCGTGACCGCCTTCCGCAACTACTATTCCGGTTTCGAGACGGGCAAGTCATGCCACACCGTCGGCGTGATGATTTATTCGTTCAACCGCTTCAATAACGTCATCGGAAACGTGTTGGGCACCAGTGGCTATCACACGTCGTACGACGTCGACCAAACAGGGTGCTCGGGGAAACAGATTTACGCGCTCGGCGTCACGATCGCCGGGGCCTTCTGCGGGGGCTGTTTCTCGCCCTCGGATGGCTTGGTCGCCTCGACGCTGATGCGGTGGGGGAACTACGACACCGTCACGGCGGGCACGGGGCGGTTCGTCAGCGGAGAAGTGCCGTCGGGGCTCAGCGATTACCCGAATCCGGTCCCGCCGAATCAGACCTTGCCCGCCTCGTTCTATCGCGCGAGTAGTGCGCCGGGCTGGTGGACGACGCCATGGGGGTCGCCGTCGTATCCCGCCATCGGGCCGGACGTCACGGGCGGGTCGATTGCTGGGCTGAACGGACACGCCCAGAAGATTCCGGCCCGTTTGTGTTACGAGAACAAATCGCACACGACGACCGGCTCGACGACCGGGACGATCCCGCTCATCGCGGATTTCAACGCTGCCGACTGCTACGCCACAGGCGGCACGCCAGACACCACGGCGCCGGTCGTCACGATTACGACGAATGGCGGCACCAACTTTACTGTCACCACGACGCCGCTGACGCTGGATGGTGGGGCGGTCGACGACATTCTCGTCGTCTACGATTGCCGCTGGACGAACGGCGCGAGCGGGGGCGCGGGCGTGGCGCCGGGCGCGTTTACCTGGACGGCGCCCTCGATTGCGCTCGCGGTGGGCGCGAATCTGTTGACCGTCTTTTGTCACGACGCCGCGAACAATGAAGGGAACGACACAATCACGGTGACGCTGAGCCCGCCCCCGCCGCCGGGACCGTTCTTCCGGATACGCCGCTGATGCTGCTGCTCCTCTTCTCGACCGCCACGGCCGTCTCCGTCAGCCTGACCGGCGTCGGGGGCACAGCCGGCGTCGGCTTCACGACGCCGGGGCTCAGGGGCGTCGAGGCCACAGGCAGCCCAGGCACGGTCACGGCGAGCGTCTCGGGCACGTCGTCGCTCTCCGGGGTCGTCGGCACAGGCATCGTCGGCCAGCCCGGGGCGCTGATGCAACGCGCGCCGATCACCGGCGAAACGGCCGCCGGGAGCGTCGGCACCATCACCCGGAGTCAATCGGCCCCGCTGATGAGTGTGACCGGCACGGGCGCGGTCGCGTCGGTCGGGCTCCAGATCGGCCTGAGCGGTGTGACCGGCACGACAGCGGCGGGCTCGACGACGGCAGCCCCGACCGTTCCTGTCACGGGCGCGGGGGCCACGGGCGCGACCGGCACCGTCGTCAGCCTCTCGCGCAATCTGTCGGGCGTCGAGGCGACGGGCAGCCCCGGGGCCGTGACCGCGAGCAAGAGCGG
>DATHDT010000144.1:0-3795 GCA_035318905.1 Gemmatimonadales bacterium
TCTTCGATCCTCTGTTCAAGTTCCCGCAGAACTTGAAGCTCGCGCTCGGGTTCGATCACCAGCTGCCCGCGGGGATCGTGGGGACCTTCGATTTCATCTACACGAAGGCGATCAACCAGTTCTATCTGAGCGACGTCAACCTGCGCGGCATCATCGGCAACTCGCTGGGTGAGGCGGGCCGGGCGCTGTACGGCGTGCCGGTGGCGAGCTCGACGAACATTCCCGCGTCGCGCATCACCACGCGCTTCAACGACGTCCTGCGCCATCGCAACGAGAGCAGCGACCGCGCTATCCAGGTGTCCGGCGAGTTGCAGAAGCGCTTCAGCGAGGGCCTCGAGTTCCGGGCGTCGTACACCTACTCACACAGCGAAGATCTCTTTACCCTCGGCTCGAGCATCGCCAACTCCAACTGGCGCTTCACGGTGCTCGACGGCACCGTGGAGCACCGCAACCTGCGGCCCTCCGGCTTCGACATTCCGCACAAGATCACGGCGACTGGCCTCTTCGCGCTGCCCTATGGCGTGAGATTGTCGCTGATCTACGTCGGCCAGTCGGGTCATCCGTTCACATACACGACGTCGACGGATGCGAACGGCGACGGTGTCGGCGGCAACGATGCGGTGTACGTGCCGCGAAACGGTGCCGATATGTCCTTTACCACGTCGGCCGATTCCGCGGGGTACTTCGCACGCATCGACTCCGAGGCGTGCCTTGCGGAGAACAAAGGTCATATCCTGCCCCGCAACAGCTGCCGCGACCCTTGGGTCAACCTTCTCAACGCGCGGATTGCCAAGGTGATCCCGACGGTGGGGGGACAGAGCATCGAGCTGTCGGCCGACATCTTCAATCTGCTCCACTTGGTGAACCATGATTGGGGTCAGGTTCGGACGACGAGCAGTGGACCTGGTTTCGAGAACGAGACCATGCTGCGGCAGACGGCCTACAACACTGCCCTGCAACGCGGTGTCTACCAACTCTTCACGCGCCTTCCGAACCGACCAAATCAGAACGCTTCGCGCTGGCAAATCCAGCTGGGAGCGAAGTACATCTTCTAGAAAAAGACGGTAAGAGACGGTAAAGGACGGTAGGAGTCATCTCCTGCCGTCCTTTACTCTTCTTACGTTTGCGCCTTCCGCAACAGATAGATCGCAGCGGCACCCACGAGCAGGTTCGGCGTCCAGGCGGCGAGCGCCGGAGGCAGCACGCCGCCGGCTCCCACCGCCTTCGAGAGCTGGAACATCAACAACACGATGAACGTCGTGGCGAGACTCACCGCCACGCCCCACGCGGCCCCGCTGCGCGGCGACGAAATCGCGAGCGGCGCGCCGAACAACGCGATCAGCAGACAAATGAAGGGGATAGCGATCTTGAGGGCCCGCTCCACCCGCAGCTTCTTCGCGTCCGACCCGCTGCGCGACAGGGCGTCGATGTACCGCCCCAGCTCCGCATAGCGCATTTCATTCGGCGCCTTGGGCTCGGCGAGCAGGTCGGCGGGCCGCTCGCTGAGGCTGCGCGTGCGTGAGGAGTCGAACTGGAAGGCGAACTCCTCGAGCGGTCCCCCCAGATAGCGCAGCGTGCCGTCGTGCAGCGTCCAGCGGCGCGTCGTGTCGCTGTAAACGGCGCGATCCGCCGCGAGCACGATTGTCGGATACGCGGCCCCCGTGCCCTCCCGCTCGAGCACCATGTCGCGCATGTCCTGAGTCGTCAGCTCGAGCGAATGGATGGCGTACACCCAGCCACCGTCGGCCCGGTACACGAAGTTGTAGCGCGAGCTGGTCGAGCGAATCGCGCGCTCGCCCAGAAGCTCGCTGCGCCGCGTCGCCGCCACCGGCGAGACCTCGCCGAGCACGAGCCCCACGACGAACGCCGCGGCCGCGGCGAGGAACAGGGGCCGCACCAGACGGTGGAACGAGATGCCGGAGGCCTTGGCCGCGGTCAGCTCGGAGTGGCGTCCCAGGGCGCCGACGGTGAACACGGTCGCGAACAGCACCGCAACGGGTAACACGAGGAACATCTTTTCGGGGAGATCGAAGACGTACGACAATGCCACGGCGCCCTTCGTGATGCCCCGGCTCATGTAGCGGTCGAGTTTGTCCGTCAGGTCGATCACGATGACGAGGATGGGGAAGCCGAGCAGGGTGATCAGGAACACGCGCAACCACTCGCGCAGCAGATAGCGGTCGAGCGTCCTCACGCGCGTTGCCGCCGCAGTTTCGCGACCCACCCGAACAGGGCGTCCTTCAGTTCGTCCCAGTCGCCCCCATGCGCCGTGCTGCCCTCGCGACGCCCGGCGGCGAGGAGCGCCAGGCCGACAATCATGAAGATCAAGTTCGGGGTCCACATCGAGAGGAACGGCGACACGATGAGCCGGTCGCCCAGCTCCTCGCCGCCGATCAGACCCACGTAGTAGATCGAGAACACTGCCAGGCTCGTTCCGATCACGAGGCCCACGCCGCCGCGCGGAAACCGGATCGCGACCGGGACGCCGAGCAGCGCGAAGATCACACACGCCGCGGAGATCGCCAGTTTCTTGTGGATCTCGACTTCGTAAATCGCCGCGCGCTGCCGCGCCGCGCGCACCCGCTGCTCGACCGCCGCCGTGGCCCCCGGCGTCACGAGCGTTTGCGTCACCGGCGCGGGTCGCGACCTGGCGGCGGGGGGTGGGGGGGCCTGCGCGGCCTGAGCCTTGGCGGGGACGACGAGGCCGGCCAGCGCGCCCAGGGCGCGGCAGTACAGCCCCGGCGGGACCGCGTGCACGGGCGGCGGATCGCCTTCACTCGTGAGGACCGCGGCCGTCGCCGGCGTCGACACCGGCCGAACATACGGCACCAGGTGGATGACGCGGCGCAGATCGCCCACCACAGCCTCGCGGGCATCGCGCCGCGCGCGCTCGGCATCCTGCTTGGCCAGGGCCACGACCTGCGCCATGCCGCAGATCGTCATCTCCCGGTCGCCCCGGTACGAGTCGCTCTCCGTGAGCTCCAGGCTGTTGCCGATGCCGGCGACCTTGATCCGGTTGGTGTGGTAGAAGGTGCGGTTGAACTGCGCGGGCGTCGCCCGCTTCACTTCCTGGATCTCGCCGTCGAGTAACGTGAGGTACAAATCGGTTCCACCGGGGGTATATGCCATACGGCCGGAGTCGGCGGTGATAATGCGGCGCCGTTCGGCGTCCTCCAGGTCGTAAATCGTCACATCCTTGAGCTTGTTCGTGGCGGGGTCGATGCGCGCGGCACGCAGGAAGAACTGCCCCGGCACGACCTCGTTGATGACCTGTTCCTTCAGTTGAAAGGTCGGCTTCTTGCGCTGGATGTCGACGAGCAGGGTGCGCAGCCGGTGATTCGACCACGGCAGCAGCTGGTCGTTCCAGAGGAGCGCGATGATGCCGACGAGCGTCGCCCCGCCCAGCACCGGCGCCAGCAGCCGCCCCACGCTGATCCCGCTCGCCTTCATCGCGGTCACTTCGTTGTCGGCGGCGAGATGACTGAAGGTGTACAGCACCGCGACGAGCACGGCCATCGGCAGCGTCATCGCGACGATGAACGGGATCGTCAACACGAACACTTCGAGGATCACGGTCCACGGCAGCCCCTTGCCGACGAGGTTGCCGAACTGTTTCGCGACCTGGTTGACGAGCATCGCGCAGGTGAGCGCGGCGAGCGCGAACGCGAGCGGCGGCAGATGCTGCTTGAGGATGTAGCGGCTGAGGATGCGCACAGTGGGTCGCGCCATTATATTCGGAACTCCAAGTCTCTACAAGGGATGCGACGCCCCAGCTTCGCTGTTTGTCTCGCCCTG
>DATHDT010000145.1:0-11628 GCA_035318905.1 Gemmatimonadales bacterium
CCTCGCCGACCGACGGGCTCCGTTGCGCCGCCTGCGGCGCGACGCTGCGCGACTTCCGCGACTCGGGACGGTTGGGGTGCGACCAGTGCTATGCCACCTTCGACTTCCACCTGCGCGACCTGCTGCGCCGGTTGCACGGCTCGAGCCAGCACGCGGGTGAGCGTTACGAGCTCCCGGGCGCGGACGACGCCGATCCCAAGAGCCGCCTCCTCGAGCTGCACGCGCAGCTGCGGCGCGCTGTCGAGAGCGAGAACTTCGAGCTCGCCGCCGAGCTGCGCGACCGCCTGCGGGTGATGGAATGATCGATCTCTCGCTGCTTCCGGATGAGGGGATGAGCTGGCTGGATGCCTCGGGGCCGAAGTCCACCATCGTGCTGTCCACCCGGATCCGCCTGGCCCGAAATGTCCGGGGCATCGCGTTCAGCCAGCGTGCCAAGGACGGGGACCGGACGGCAGTGCTGGAGCGCGTGTCGGAGGCCGTGGGCGCCTCCGGGCGGATGGCCGGCGCGGTGACCTTCCGCCTCGACCAGCTCGACCGGCCCGACCGCCAGCTCCTGCACGAACGGCACCTGGTAAGCAAGGAATTGGCGGGACTGGATCGGGAATCCCGGCCGCGCCCCGGGGCCGCTTTGCTCGTGCAGGGGCCCGTCGGCGTGATGGTGAATGAAGAGGACCACCTCCGGCTGCACGGGATGCGCTCAGGGTTCGACCTGGAGGACGCCTATGCCGCTGTGGAAGCGGTAGATGCGGAACTCGGCCGGCTGCTTCCTTTCGCGTTTCACCCCGAGTTTGGCTATCTTACGTCGTGCCCAACGAATGCGGGCACGGGGCTCCGGGCCAGCGTGCTGATCCATCTTCCGGGGCTCGTTTTGACCAAGGAAATCAATAAGGTCCTGCAGGGTCTGTCGCAGGTGGGGCTCACCTTTCGGGGCTTGTACGGGGAGGGCAGCGAAGTCGTCGGCAACTTCTTCCAGCTGTCGAACCAGACGACGCTGGGAAAGTCCGAGGACGAGCTGGTCGATCATCTCGGCAAGATCGTACGCCAGGTGATCGAATACGAAGAACAGGCGCGTGAGGTACTGCTCAAGACCGCGCCCGAAGAAGTCGAAGACAAGACCTGGCGCGCCTACGGGTTACTGAAGCATGCGCGCCGGCTGACCTTCGAAGAGACGATGAACCTGTTGAGCGGGGTGCGGCTCGGCATGGGATTGAATCTGCTACCCGGCCCGAGTGTATATACGCTCAACAAGTTGCTGATCTATACCCAACCAGCGCACCTGGCGGCGATGGACGGCCGGTCGACCGGCGACCGGGAGCTGCCGACGGTGCGCGCGGCGTATGTGCGGCGCTTGCTCGAGGCGGAAGCCAGCTGAAGACGGAGCATCGATGAACGGCTACAACTTCACGGATCGCGTACGGAAGGTCCTGCAGATGGCGCGGGAGGAAGCCGCGCGCCTGCACCACGAGTACGTCGGCACCGAGCACATCCTGCTCGGGCTGATCCGCGAGGGCGAGGGCGTCGCCGCGGCGGTGCTGACCAATCTGAACGTCGACCTCGAAGAAATCCAACAGAAGATCGAGGAGACCGTCAAGAAGGGGAAAGCGGCGGCCGCCGCCGGACCCGACCTGCCGTACACGTCACGCGCCAAGAAAGTGCTGGAGCTCGCCATGAGCGAGGCGCGCGAGCTGAACCACTCCTACGTCGGGACCGAGCACCTGCTGCTCGGCTTGCTGCGAGAGGAGAAGGGGATCGCCGCGCAGGTCCTGACCGACGCGGGCGTGAACCTCGAGCAAGCGCGCGCGGAAACGCTGCGGCTGCTCGGCAGCGAGATGCCGTCGACCCCGGCGGGTGGCGGCACCGGCGCGCAGCCCACGCCTCCCAAGAGCGAGAAGAAATCCAAGACGCCCGCGCTCGACCACTTCTGCCGCGACCTGACGCAGCTCGCGGCCGAGGGCGCTCTCGATCCGACGATCGGGCGCCAGAAGGAAATCGAGCGGGTGATGGAGATCCTGTCGCGCCGCAAGAAGAACAACCCCGTGCTGATCGGCGAGCCGGGCGTGGGCAAGACGGCGATCGTCGAAGGGCTGGCGCAGCTCATCGCGAGCGGCCAGTGCCCCGAGGCGCTCAAGGATCACCGCGTCCTGTCGCTCGATATGGCGGCGGTCATCGCGGGCACGAAGTACCGTGGCCAGTTCGAGGAGCGGCTCAAGGCGGTCATCAACGAGATCGCGCAGAACCGGCAGATCATTCTCTTCATCGACGAGCTGCACACGCTGGTGGGGGCGGGCGCCGCCGAAGGCGCCGTGGACGCTTCCAACATGCTCAAGCCCGCGCTGGCGCGCGGCGAGTTGCAGTGCGTGGGTGCCTCGACGTTGAACGAGTATCGCAAGTACATCGAGAAGGACGGCGCGCTCGAGCGGCGCTTCCAGACGGTGATCGTCGATCCGCCCACGGTGGACGAGACGATCGAAATCCTGAAGGGGCTGCGCAAGCGCTACGAAGATCACCACCGCGTGATCATTCCCGACGAGACGCTCGCCGAGGCGGCCAAGCTGTCGGAGCGCTACATCACCGACCGCTTCCTGCCGGACAAGGCGATCGACGTGATCGACGAGGCGGGGGCGCGGGCGCGTCTCGCCGCCCAGGTGCCGCCGCCCGAGGTTGCCGAGCTGAAGGACAAGCTCGAGGGGATCAACGGCGAGAAGGAAGCCGCGGTCCGCGACCAGAACTTCGAGAAGGCGGCCTCGCTGCGCGACGCGGAGCGCGAGCTGCAGACGGAGATCCGCCGCAAGCAGGAAGAGTGGGAGCGGGAGCGCCAGACGCGCCGGCCGACCATCAACGAAGAAGGCGTCGCCTTTATCGTGTCGCGCTGGACGGGGATTCCGGTCACGCGGCTGCAGGAGGCCGAGACCGCGCGGCTGCTCCGCATGGAAGAGGAACTGCACGAGAGCGTCGTCGGTCAGAACGAAGCGATCGAGGTGATCTCGCGCGCCATCCGCCGCAGCCGGGCGGGGCTCAAGGATCCCAAGCGTCCGATCGGCTCCTTCATCTTCAGTGGTCCGACGGGTGTCGGCAAAACAGAATTGGCGCGGGCGCTGGCGCGCTTCCTGTTCGCCGACCCGAGCGCGTTGATTCGCGTCGACATGTCGGAATACATGGAGAAGTTCTCCGTGAGCCGGCTGATCGGCGCGCCTCCGGGCTACGTCGGCTACGAGGATTCGGGGACGCTCACGAAGGCCGTGCGGCGGAAACCGTACTCGGTGGTCCTGCTCGACGAGATCGAGAAGGCGCATCCCGACGTGTTCAACATCCTGCTGCAGGTGCTCGACGAGGGCCACCTGACCGACAATTACGGTCGGATGATCGACTTCAAGAACACCGTCGTGATCATGACCTCGAACGTGGGCGCCCGCGACATGGTCAAGGGCAAGGGGATGGGCTTCGCCCAGCCGGAGGCCAAGACCGAGTTCCAGAAGATGGCCGAGAAGGTGAAGGAAGAGGTCAATAAGGTCTTCAACCCCGAGTTCTTGAACCGGCTCGACGACGTGATCGTCTTCCATCCGCTCACGCGCGAGCACATCGCCCAGATCGTGACGATCCTGGCGCGCGACGTGCAGAAGCGGCTGGGCGAGGAGGAGCTCTCGCTGCGGCTCACCAGCGCGGCGAGCGACTTCCTCGTGGAGCACGGCTACGACGAGCACTACGGCGCGCGGCCGCTGAAGCGCGCGATTCAGAAGTACGTCGAGGATCCGCTCTCGGAGAAGATCCTGGTCGGCGATTTCGCGCGCGGCGACGAGATCGAGGTGGACGTCGCGCCCGACAAGGAGCGCCTGGCGTTCCGCGCGCTCTCCGGCTTGAAGGCGTGACCAGCCGTTTTGCCCCACTCGTCTTCCTGAGTCTCGCCGTGCTCGCCCCGCGCCCGTGTGGCGCGCAGGGCGAGCGTTTGCCGGTCATCACTCCCGACTCGATCGCCGTGCAGGGCGCGCGGCGCAACACGACCCTCACCATCCTGCAGACGAGCGGCCTGCTCCCCGGTAGGGCCGTCACCTACAAAGACGTGCAGCGCGCGGTCCTGGCCCTGTACGGCACGGGCCAGTACGACGACGTCCAGATCGAGCAGGCCGAGGCCGGCGGCAAGAACCTGCTCGTGATCCGTCTGCGCGAGCGCCCCGTGCTCGTGAAATGGGCGGTGCGGGGCGTGCAACGCCTGGGGGAACGCGGCGTACGCGACAAGGTGCAGCTCACCGAGGGCCGCCCCATCGATCCGGCCGCGGTGGAGCGCTCGCGCGCCCGCATCGATTCCTTGTACCGCGCCCAGGGGTTCTACCTGTCGCACACGCGCGCGCTGCACGTCTACGAGGACGACTCCACGAAGGTCCGGGTGGTCTACGACGTAGACGAAGGGCGCCGCGTCGCGATCGCGCGGATCCAGATCGACGGCAACACCCACTTCACCGACAAACAGATCCTGAAGAACATGAAGACCCGGCCGGAGGGTTTTTGGTGGTTCCGCTCGGGCGAATACGACGACGAGAAGCTCGCCGCTGACATGCGGGAGCGGCTGCCCGAGTTCTACGGCGCGCAGGGCTACGTCGACTTCCAGGTCCTCGGTGACACGCTGATCGTCGACGAGACCAGCGGCAAGGCGACCCTGGTGCTGCGGCTCAGCGAGGGCGACCCGTACAAGGTGGGGACGTTCGAGATCGTGGGCAGCCGCCGCTTCTCCAGCGAGGAGCTGCAGCCCTTCTATCCGTTCGGACAGGCTGAGCGGACGGGCCTGTTCGGGATCGGCGGCAAGCACACCAACATCTATTTCGATCAGAAGAAGTGGGACGACGCGACCCGCAAGCTGCAGTCGCTGTACTACAACAACGGCTACATCTACGTCCAGGTCCGTCCCGACGTGCTGCGCCGCACCGGGCCCGACGGCAAGCCCGTCGTGGATCTGCGGTGGGTGATCACCGAGGGTCAGCCGGCGATCGTGAACCGCGTGGAGATCCGCGGGAACGACGTGACCCACGAGCGCGTCATCCGCGAGGCGATCGTCATCATCCCCGGGGACGTCTTCCGGCAGGATGCCTTGCTCGCGTCCTACCAGCGCATCTCGAACCTCGGCTTCTTCAACCAGCCGCTGCCGTTCCCCGATACTCGCCCCGCCAACGAGCAGGGCGACATCGACGTGATCTTCCGTGTCACCGAGAAACGCACCGGCAATGTGAACTTCGGCGCCTCGGTGGGACAGGGGACCGGCGTCGGAGGATTTCTGGGGCTCGACGAGCCGAACCTCTTCGGGCAGGGGAAGCGCGGCCGGTTCCAGTGGCAGTTCGGGAAGAACATCAACGACTTCGACGTGTCGTTCACCGACCCGGCGATTCGGGAGTCGCGCATTTCGGGAACGGTCAGCGTGCACAACACGCGCGTGCGGTACACGATCGCCAACCTCGGCCGGTTGCGGCGCGAGGGCGCGGGCCTGCAGTTCGGGTTCCCGATCTTCGGCGACAACTACTCGCGCCTGTTCCTGTCCTATAACATCGACCAACAGACGTTTACGGGATCGGCCGCGAACCAGGCCTTCTCGAGCGTCTACAGCTGCAATTCCTGCGTGCGGTCCACCCTCGGCGCGTCGCTGATGCGCGACACGCGGGTCGACATGCCGTTCGCCACCGGCGGCACGATGGTGCAGCTCGGGTTCTCCACGAGCGGCGGGCCGCTGGGCGGCAAGGGCAACTTCCAGCGCATCGATCTCGAGGGCCGCTTCTACGCTCCCCTCGGCCAGCCGAGCGCTACGTCGCAGGTCAAGTTCGTCCTCGGTCTGTCGACGCGGGCGGGCTTCGTGTTCGGCAGCTCGCCGTTCTTCGATCAACTGTTCACGTTGGGCGGCACCCAGTTCTTCATTCCGCTCCGCGGGTACGACGAAGCGTCCATCACGCCGTTCGGGTACGATCCCAACGCCAACGGGCAAGGCGCCAGTCCCAACGCGTTCGGGAAGGCCTTCTTCACGATGACCGGTGAGTTGGGCGTGCGCGTCTCTCAGATGCTCTACATCTCGACCTTCCTCGACGCCGGCAACGTGTGGCGCCGGCCCGCCGAGTTCAACCCGACGCGGCTGTTCCGCGGCGCGGGTGTCGGCGTGGCGATCGTGTCGCCGCTCGGTCCCATCGGCCTCGACTATGCCTACGGCTTCGACCGGACAGACGTCTTTGGCCGGCCGAAACCAGGCTGGAAATTGCACTTCAAGCTCGGCAACTTCTTCTAACCTCAGATCCACGTTCTCGACGGGAGTTCTCGCGTTATGTCGCGTTTCGTTCTCGTATGTCTCGCCGCCTTGGCCGCGGCGCCCTCCGCGGCGTTGGCTCAGGGGCCGTCGCCCGCGCCGGCAGGGCCGGCCAAGATCGCTTTCATCAATTCGCGGGAAATCCTGCAGAAAACGCCCGGATACGCCGCCGCGGAATCCACGTACCTGAAGGAAGTCGACGGGTTCCGGACCGAGCTCCAGAAGCTGCAGACGGCGCTCGATTCCGCCGCCCAGGCGTTCGACCAGCAGTCGATCGCGCTGTCGCCGGCCGCGCGTCAGACCAAGCAGCGCGAGCTGCAGGGCATGCAGCAGCGCCTCGAGCAACGCAACAACGAGCTGCAGGACCGGGCGCGCCAGCGCGAGCAGGACTTGCTCAAGCCGATCCAGGACCGGGTCAACAGCATCATTCAGGGGATCCGCGCCGAGTTGAACTACTCGCTGATCCTCGACGCGGATGCGCCCGGGGGTCTCATCGTGGCGGTCGATCCGGCGTTCAACATCACGGCGAAGGTGCTGCAACGCCTCCAGCCGGCGCGTTAGCCGCGCCGCTCCGGTGAATTCGGCGGGCACGCGGCCGATTCCCGCGAGCGAGATCGCGGCGCTCACCGGTGGCCGGCTCGTCGGCCCGGGGGCGGTAACGGTCGCCGGGATCGCCCCGCTCGAGCGGGCCGGTCCCGGCGACCTGTCGTTTCTTGCCTCGCCTCGCTATCTCCCGTACTTTCAACGCACTAGCGCGTCGGTGGTGCTGGTCAAGGAAGATTTCGCCGGCGCCGAGGGCGGGCCGGCGACGCGCATCGTCGTCCCGGATCCGCACGCAGCGTTGCTCGTCGTGCTCCCGGTGCTGTATCCCCAGGCCGTCTGGGAGCCCGGGGTGCATCCGACCGCGGTCGTGGGGCGCGGCGCCGTGTGGCAGGACCCTGTCGAGATCGGGGCCCACGCCGTCATCGGGCCCGGCGTCCAGCTCGGCAAGGGCGTCCGCATCGGCGCCGGCTGCGTCCTGGGGGACGGGGTGGCGATCGGCGACGAGACCTTGCTCTACCCGGGCGTGACCTGCTACGCGGGAACGGCCCTGGGCAAGCGTGTCATCGTCCATGCGGGCGCGGTGCTGGGAAGCGACGGGTTCGGCTACGTGCCGGGTAAAGCGGGCGAGGCGCACCGCAAGATTCCCCACGTGGGCCGCTGCCTGATCGGAGACGACGTCGAGATCGGCGCGAACACCTGCATCGACCGCGGCAGCGTCGACGACACGGTCGTCGGGACGGGGACCAAGATCGACAACCTGGTCCACATCGCGCACAACGTCCGCATCGGCGCCCGCTGCCTGATTATGGCCGAAGCCGGACTCGCTGGCAGCGTGCAGGTGGAGGACGAAGCGATCATCGCCGGGCAGTCCGGGATCGGAGACCACATCACGATCGGGCGGGGAGCGCGGCTGCTGGTGCAATCGGGAGTCATCGCGGACATCGCGCCGGGCATCACCGTCTCGGGCTATCCCGCGCGCCCGCACCGCGAGTTCCTGCGGGCGCAGGCGGCGTTGTACCGGCTCATGGCGATCGTGGACGAACTCGAGGGTCTCGTGGAAGCCAAGCATGGCACCGATCGCTAGACGTTCGATCACGACCCAGACCGTGTTGCGGGGCACGGGTCTGCACACGGGTGCCGCCACGGAGGCCACCTTTCTGCCGGCGGCAGCGGGTCGCGGGATCGTGTTCCGCCGCACCGACCTGGACGGCAAGCCCGAGGTGCCCGCGCGGCTGACCGAGGTCGAGGCCGTCGAGCGGCGCACGGCAATCGGGCACGGCGAAGCGACGATCCACACGGTCGAGCACCTCCTGGCCGCCGTGGCCGCGCATGAAATCGACGACCTCACCATCGAGCTGAGCGGTCCGGAGCCGCCGATTCTCGACGGCAGTGTGTTGCCGTACTTCGAGGCCCTGACCAAGGCCGGGCCCACCGACGTGGGAGGCGAGCCTTCTGTCCTGACCGTGCAAGCGCCCTTCACGGTGAGCGAAGGCGATTCGGTCTACGTCGTGGCCCCGGCCAAGGCGCTGCGCTTCACGGTCACGATCGAGTGGCCACATCCGCTGATTGGCCGGCAGACGGGTAGTTACGATCTGACCGCGGCGGCCTTTGCCGCCGAGCTCGCGCCGGCGCGGACCTTCGGGTTCACGAGCGAGGTGGCGCTGCTGCAGGCCAAGGGGCTGATCAAAGGCGCCTCGGCCGACAACGCGATCGTGCTGGACGAGCGGGGCATCGCCAACGGCGGTAAGCTGCGGTGGCCTGATGAGTTCGTGCGGCACAAGGCGGCCGACATCCTGGGCGATCTGGCCCTGACGGGCGCGCGGATCCGCGCCCACGTCGTGGCCACGCGGCCCAGTCACGGCGGCAACGTCGCATTGGCCCGGGCGCTGGCCCGGGCCGGGAAGCGCACCGGAGGGGGCGAGCCCGTGATGGACATCAGCAAGATCATGAACTACTTGCCGCACCGCTATCCATTCCTCCTCGTGGACCGCATCCTCGAGGTCGAGGGGAACAAGCGCATCGTCGGCCTCAAGAACGTCACGATCAACGAGCCCTTCTTCCAGGGACACTTCCCGGGCCACCCGATCATGCCGGGTGTGTTGATCATCGAGGCGATGGCGCAGGTCGGGGGCATGCTGCTGATGAGTCATTTCGAGGGACAGAACATCGACGACAAGGTCGTCTACTTCATGTCCCTCGATAACGTGAAATTCCGCCGGCCCGTCGTTCCGGGCGACCAGATCCGCTTCGAGCTCGAGATGCTGCAGTTCCGCGGCAAGACGTGCAAGATGAAGGGCGTCGGCTACGTGGATGGGCAGGTCGTGGCCGAGGCGGAGATGATGGCGATGGTGACGGACAAGTGATCCACCGGACGGCGCTCATCGATCCGACCGCGAAACTCGCGGGTGACGTGTCGGTAGGGCCGTATGCGATCGTCGGTCCACACGTCACCGTGGGCGCCCGCTCGGCGATCTCCGCCCACGCGGTCCTCGAGCGGAACACCCGCATCGGCGAAGGCGTGAAGATCGGCTACGGGTCCGTGATCGGTAACGATCCCCAGGATCTGAAGTACAAGGGCGACGAGACCTGGGTCGAGATCGGCGACGGGACGATCATCCGCGAGTACTGCACGATCAACCGCGGCACGACGGCCACCGGCAAGACCACGGTGGGAGAGCGCTGCTTCCTGATGACCTACGTCCACGTGGCCCACGACTGCGTGATCGGCAACGACGTCATCATCGCGAACGGCGTGCAGATGGCCGGCCACGTGACCGTCGACGACCGCGCGATCATCAGCGGCCTGACGCCGATCCACCAGTTCGTGCGCATCGGGACGTACTCGTTCGTGGGCGGTGCATCGCGCGTGAATCAGGATGTCCCGCCCTTCACCAAGGCCGTGGGCAATCCCGTGCACCTCTACGGGCTCAACTCGGTCGGCCTGCAGCGCGCCGGATTCTCGCCCGAGGTCAAGCTCGCGCTCAAGCGCGCCTACCGCCTGCTCTTCAACTCGGACCTCACGGTCAGCCAGGGGATTGCCCGCGCCCGGGCCGAGCTGCCTTCCGTCCTGGAGGTCGAGACGTTCCTCAAGTTCATCGAGGTCTCGCAGCGGGGAGTGCTGGTGTGACCCGCGTCGGCGTGGTGGGAACGGGCGCGCTCGGCTTCCATCACGCGCGGCTCCTCAAGACGATCAAAGGCGCGGAGCTGGTCGGGATCTACGATGTGAATCCGGCCCGCGCCGCGCACGTGGCCAAAGAGCTCGACACCGTCGCCCACGAGTCGCTCGAGGCGTTGCTCGACAAGGTCGAGGCGGCGACGGTCGTCGTTCCGACGACCGCGCACGTGGAGGTCGGGCTGGCCGTCCTGAACCGGGGACTGCCGGCGTTGATCGAAAAGCCGCTCGCCGACAGCCTGGCCGGCGCCGAGCAGCTGGTGCGCGCTGCCGAGGCGCGCGGCGTGGCGCTGCAGGTCGGCCACGTGGAGCGCTTCAACCGGGCGGTCCGCGCCGCGACACCCTACCTCGACGAACCGAGATTCCTCCAAACGGAGCGTCTGGCTCCGTTCACGCCCCGCGGGACCGACGTGGCCGTGATCCTCGATCTGATGATCCACGACCTCGATCTGGTGCTCGAGCTGATTCGCGCCGAAGTCACCGAAGTCCGGGCGACGGGCGTTCCGGTGTTGACGCCGCACGTGGACATCGTCAACGCGCGCGTCGAGTTCGGCAACGGCGCGGTGGCGGTGATCACCGCGAGCCGCGTCTCACGTGAGCGGACGCGCAAGCTGCGCATCTTCCAACCGACCGGCTATTTCTCGCTCGATCTGGCCCAGGGGAACGGGCACTTCTACCGGCTCAAACCCGGCTGGCAGGCCTTTGGGGCGACGCGGCTCGAGGATATCGTCGAGCACATCGCCCTCGAAGCTCCCGAAGCGGAGCCGCTGAAGCTCGAGCTGGAGAGCTTTTTGCGCGCGGTGCGCGGCGAAGGCGACGTCGTCGTCACCGGCGCCGCGGGGCGCCAGGCCCTCGCGCTCGCCTATCGCGTCGCCGACGCCATTCAAGCCTCACCGCTCGCCGCCGCGCGGCCGTGAGCCGCGCGCCGCGCATTTACATCTCGGCGGGCGAACCGTCGGGGGACGCGCACGCCGCCGCCGTCGCCGCCGCCCTCCGCCGTCGCTTTCCGGGGGCCGAGCTGGAGGCCTTTGGTGGCCCCCGCCTCGAGCGTGCAGGCGCGACGGTCCTCGATCGGATGGAAGCGTTCTCCGTCGTCGGGTTCGTTGAGGCGCTCACCAAGATCCCCGCGCATTACCGTCTGCTCGGACGCGTGCGGAAGGCCTTCGAGGCCAAGCGCTACGACCTCGTCATCCTCGTGGATTATCCCGGCTACCACCTGCGGGCCGCCGCCGCGGCCGCGCAGGCGGGGATCCCGGTGCTGTACTACATCGCGCCGCAGATGTGGGCGTGGGGCGCTGGCCGCGTGCGCAAGCTGGCGAGCGTGAAGCGGCTCGCCGTGATCCTGCCGTTCGAGGAGGCCTTCTTTCGGGAGCGAGGGATTCCCACGACGTTCGTGGGCCACCCGCTCAAAGACCGCCCACCGCCGCCGGACCGCACCGCGGCTCGGCGGGCGCTGGGGCTCGATGCCGGCCGGCCTGTGCTCGGCCTCTTTCCTGGAAGCCGGGCCCAGGAAGTCGCGCGCCACTGGGGCGTGTTCCGCGCGGCCGCGGCCCGCGTCGCCGCGGCGTGCCCCGATGCGCAGATCGTCGTCGCCGGCGCGCCGGGCGCGAGATATCCCGAGCCCGGTGCGATCAAGGTG
>DATHDT010000146.1:0-10906 GCA_035318905.1 Gemmatimonadales bacterium
CGTCGTGTCTCGAGGAGCGGCCGCGGCCCGGTCCTCCTCTGCTCACGTTCACGCTCGAGAAGACCACGGTGCAATCGAACAATCCGCCCACGCCGCCGGACACCCTGTCGGGCACCGTGCGGGCGGAGGATACCGACGGGCTCGACTCGGTGTGGGTTACGGTGGACTCCGCCGTGGCCGGCGAGGACGGGGGGTTCGATCGCGTCTTCAGCGCCCCGTTTCGCTTCCTGATCGGCGCCGGGAAGACGCCGGGAACGGTGCTCTCGGTGCAGCTCCGGGCGCGGGACATCGCCGGATTTCAGGTGATTCGGGACACCAGCGTGACGGTCGTGCCGTAGCCCCATAGACTTAGTAAGTGTTGACCTGACAATGACTTCGGGGTATCTTTCAGTCCTTCCCATGAGTGATCGCAGTGATCGAACAGATCGCCCCAAACGCGGCCCCGTCGCGGTCGGCGAGGCGCTGAGCGGCTACCTGACGCGTGCCGGGCTGTCAAAACGGATCGCGCAGGCGCAGGTGATCCCCGATTGGCCAGGTCTCGTGGGGCCGCAGATCGCCGCCGTGGCGACGCCCGAAAGCGTCACCCCCGACGGCGTGATGTTCGTGCGAGTCACGACGAGCGCCTGGATGAATGAACTGCAGCTGATGACGCCCGAGATCATGGCCCGGGTAAACGCGGGGCGCGGCTCAGGGCGCATTACGACGATACGCTGGCTCCTCACACGCTAGGAACGCATGGCGAAGAATAAACCGGCCCCCGCTTCCAAGGATAAGGGCAACGGCGACTACCAGGCCGATTCGATTCAGGTTCTGAAGGGCCTCGAAGCGGTGCGGCGGCGGCCCGCCATGTACATCGGGTCGATCTCCGCGCGCGGCCTGCACCATCTCGTGTACGAGGTGGTCGACAACTCGGTCGACGAAGCGCTCGCCGGTTACTGCACCGAGATCGCCGTCACCCTGCATGCCGACAACGCCGTCACGGTCGTCGACAATGGCCGCGGCATTCCGGTCGACATCCACAAGACCGAGAAGAAACCCGGCGTCGAAGTGGCGCTGACGGTGCTGCACGCCGGCGGCAAGTTCGACAAGAGCAGTTACAAGGTGTCGGGCGGTCTCCACGGCGTCGGCGTGTCGGTCGTGAACGCCTTGTCGGAGAAGCTCGAGGTGTGGGTCGACCGCGACGGCAAACGGCACCACATGGCGTTCGAGCGGGGCGACACCACGAAGAAGCTCGAGGTGGTGGGCAAGGCGAAGGCGACGGGCACCACGGTGTGGTTCAAGCCCGACACGAAGATCTTCACCGAGACCCGCTTCGACTACGCCACGATCGCCAATCGGCTGCGAGAGCTCGCGTTCCTGAACAAGGGCCTGACGATCACGCTCAAGGACGAGCGTAAGGGCCAAACGCGCGAGGAAGTCTTCCACTATAAGGGCGGCCTCGCCGAGTTCGTGAAGTGGGTCGTCGGCAACCGGCGGGCGTTGCATCCGAAGCCCATCGTCTTCGAGGCCACGCGCGAGGGCGTGGAGGTCGAAGGCGCCGTGCAGTACGACGATCAGTACAGCGAAAACACGTTCACCTTCGTCAACAACATCAACACGCACGAAGGCGGGACGCACCTCACCGGCTTCAAGTCGGCGCTGACGCGCACGATCAACGAGTGGGCCAAGAAGGATGGCCTCCTCAAGAAGGAAGAATTCACGCTTTCGGGCGACGACGTGCGCGAGGGCTTGAACTGCGTGCTGCACGCCAAGGTGAAGAACCCGCAGTTCGAGGGGCAGACCAAGACCAAACTCGGCAATTCCGAAGTCGAAGGCGTCGTGAAGAGCGTGGTGAACGAGGCGCTCGGCGATTTCTTCGACAAGACGCCGAGCGTGGCGCGCGCCATCATCGCGAAAGCGATCAGCGCGGCGCGGGCGCGCGAAGCGGCGCGCAAGGCGCGCGAGCTGGTGCGCAAGAAGAGCGGGCTCGACGCCGGTATCCTGCCGGGCAAGCTCGCCGACTGCTCGCTCACCGATCCGAAGTTGTGCGAGGTCTATCTCGTCGAGGGCGATTCGGCGGGTGGATCGGCCAAGATGGGGCGCGACCGCAGCTACCAGGCAATCCTGCCGCTGCGCGGCAAGATCCTCAACGTCCAGAAGGCGCGGATCGACAAGATCCTCTCGAACGAGGAAATCCGCACCATCATCACGGCCATCGGCACCGGCGTGGGCGAAGACTTCAAGGTCGAGGAAGCCCGGTACCACAAGATCATCATCATGACCGACGCCGACGTGGACGGCGCCCACATCCGCACCCTGCTGCTCACCTTCTTCTACAAGGAGATGAAGCAGCTGATCGACGCGGGCTACATCTATATCGCCCAGCCACCCCTCTTCCGGGTCGCCAAAGGCAAGGAAGAGTTCTACGCCTACGACGAGAAAGAGCGCGACGCCTACGTGAAGCGCCTCTCGACCAACGGCGGCGAGGCGGCCGGTGCGGCGCGCGGCAGCGTGGGCATCCAGCGCTACAAAGGCCTCGGCGAGATGAATCCGGACCAGCTGCGCGACACGACGATGGATCCGGCGAAGCGCACCCTGCTCAAAGTGACGATGGAGGATGCCATCGAGGCCTCGCACCTGTTCGAAACGCTGATGGGTGACGAAGTCGAGCCGCGCCGCCGCTTCATCGAAGAGAACGCGAAGTTCGTGCGCAACCTGGACATCTAGCGATGGGCATCGTCGTCGCACTGGCGGCTGTGCTCGCCCTGCTCGCCTGGTTCCTCTGGCCGTCGACCGACCCGCGACCCCCAGTGAGACGCACCGAGGTCGACGACCAGGCCGAGCTCGAGCAGGCTGAACGCGAAGTGCAGGAAGCCCCAGACGCCGAGACCGTGCGTGACTGGGGGCCCGGAGCCTCGAAGCCGCCAATCTAGAAACGTGATGGCCGTCACCTGTCGCGTGGGCGCGACGGTTGACAGTGGAACCCCGCCCTTCCCATCCTGTACACCAGAAAACAAGTCGCACGACAACTCGAGCAGCCTGGCCCCGTTGCGCCCGCGATCGGCCGACGGGGCTTTGTGTCTCTTGGAGACTGGTGGTGGTATGGAAACACGCGTGTTGCTGGACAACCTCGATATCGGCGTGGTGGCGATCGCCCCGGACTGGACGATCGTCGAGTGGAGCGCGCCCGCCGCCCGCATCGCCGGGATGCCCGCCGACCAGGTGCTCGGCAAGGGGTTCTGGGTCGCGTTCCCGACGGCGAAAGGGACCCACGTCGAGCAGATCCTTCAGGACGTGATGTTCGACGGCAAGGCGCGCGCCTACCTCACGCCGTCGCGGGCGCCTGAGTTCAAAGGGAAGGTGTTCGAGACGCAGGTGACGCGTGGACCGCGCAATCACCTGTTCCTCGCCTTCCGGGAGATGCGCGCCGAGCTGAGCCCGGAATCGCAAGCGGGCCACATCCTCACGGCGTTCGAGCACGAGAAGCGTTTTTATCGCCAGCTGTTCGACGCGCTCCCGACCCCGGCGGTCGTGTTGAGCCTCGACGGCCAGATCCTCGAAGCCAACCCGCAGGCGACCGAGCTGTTGGGCGCCGTCCGGAGCGACACGCTGCGCGGCCGCCAGCTCGCCGACTGGACACCGGCGGCGGAGCGGTCGGCGTTCGCGACGGCGCTACGCGAAGCCATGCGCCAGCGGCAACGGATCCGTTTGACGATCGAGTCCAGTAGCGAAGGAACCCGCGAGGTCGAGGCGGTGCTCGAGAACGTCGAGCTGGCGGATCCCAAGGAGATTCCGCGGCTCCTGTTTCTCGCGGTCGACGTCTCGCGGGAGGTCCTCCTGCAGCGCAAGCTCGTGCAGGCCGACCGCCTGTCGCAGCTCGGGGCCCTCGTGTCCGGTGTGGCGCACGAGTTGAACAACCCGCTGGCGGCGATCGCCGCGTTCGCCGAGCTGCTCACCGTGGACGCCAAGGACAGTCACCTGCGCGAGAGCACCGACATCATCCACGCGGAGGCGATGCGCGCCGGGCGCGTGGTGCAGACCCTGCTCGACTTCGCGCGCCAGCGTCCGAGGGTACATGAGCCCGTCGACCTGCAGGACATCGTGGAGCGGGTGCTCGCCCTGCAGCGGAGCGCCCTGAAGCGCGCCCGCGCGAAGGCCGTGGTGACGATGGCCGACGACCTGCCGGCCGTGATCGGCGACCCGCAAGAACTCCAGCAGATCGTCCTGAACGCGGTCGTGAACGCCATCGACGCCATCGAGGCGAGCGCACGCCCAGGCACCATCACGATCGAGGCGCGGCGCACCGACGGGCACGTCAGCTTCACCGTCGACGACACCGGTCCCGGCCTGTCGCCCGAGGCGCTCGACCGCGTCTTCGAGCCGTTCTTCACAACCAAGGGCGATAAAGGCACGGGTCTCGGCCTGACGATCAGCCTCGGTCTGGTGAAGGCGCTCGGCGGACGGCTCTGGCTGCAAAACCTCGAAGGGGGCGGCGCCCGCCTGACCGCGGAGCTTCCGGCCGAAGCGGTCGCGAGAGAGCGCGAACCACGCAGCGGCTTCCGGCCCGCCGGCCGACCGCTGTCGGTGCTCATCGTGGACGACGAAGCGAGCGTGCGGCGCGGCATGACGCTGATGGCCGAACGCCTTGGCCACGAGGTGCGGACGGTGAGCGATCTGGAGAGCGCGCTCGCGAGCCTGCGCGAGCCGGATTCCCGCTACGACGCGCTGCTGGTGGACGTGCACCTCGACGACGCGCACACCGGCTTCGATTTGTTCGAGGAGCTGCTGCAGGAGGGGCGTGGCCGCGAGCGCCACGTCGTGTTCACCACCGGCGATTCCGTCTCTGCCAAGACCCGCGACCGGCTGCAACGCTCCGAGCGGCCCGTGTTGAAGAAGCCCTTCAACCTCGAGGAGCTGCGCGAGATGCTGGAGCGAGTGGCGGACTGAGCTCCTCGACGCCCGCGCGCGTCACTCGGTGTGACACGAGCGGCAGCGGCTTCTCCGTCAGCTTGTCTCCGATCACGATGGCCGCGGCGAGGGCATCGAAGCCGGTGCGGATGCCGTCGGCGTCCTTCGCGAACACCGACGCGATGGGTTCCCCCTCCAGCACCTTGTCGCCCGGCTTCACCGTGATCACGAACCCCACGGTCGGATCGATCGGATCGTCCACCGTCCGACGGCCCCCGCCCAACGCGATGATGGCGCGTCCGATCGTGCGCGGCTCGACGCGCTGCACGACGCCGGTGCGCGCCGCCGAATAGACCTCCACTGCAAGCGCCTGCGGCAGGACAGCGGGATCCTCGACGGCCTTGGGATTCCCACCCTGCGCCTCGATGATCTGCTCGAACTTTTCCGCCGCGAGCCCCGACGCAATCGCGGTCTCCAGCTTCTTGCGGGCCTTCTTCGTGCTCGTCTCGATGCCGGCCGCGAGCAGCATCTCGACGCCCAGCGCGTAGGTCACTTCCAGCAGGTCCGCGGGTCCCTCGCCGCGCAGCGCGAGAATCGCCTCTTCCGTCTCCAGCACGTTGCCACAGGCCCGGCCAAGCGGGCGATCCATCGCCGTGAGCAGGGCGACAGTCGGGCAACCGCGGTCTTCCCCCAGGGCGATCATCGTCTTCGCCAGCTCGAGACCCTGCTCGACCTTCGGGAGGAACGCGCCGCTGCCACGCTTCACGTCGAGCACGAGGCCGGTGAGTCCCTCGGCGAGTTTTTTAGACATGATGCTCGCCGCGATCAACGGGATCGACTCAACGGTCGCCGTCACATCGCGCAGTGCATAGATCTTGCCGTCGGCGGGGGCGATCTCCTTCGTCTGGCCGATCATGACGCAGCCGGTTTTCTGAACCTGGGCCTTCGCCTCGGCGAGCGAGAGGTTGGTGCGGAATCCCGGAATCGATTCGAGTTTGTCGAGAGTGCCCCCGGTGTGACCGAGCCCGCGACCCGACATCATCGGAACCGCGACGCCGCACGCGGCGACGAGGGGCGCGAGCACGAGCGACACCTTGTCGCCCACGCCGCCGGTGGAGTGCTTGTCGATGCGCGGCGTGGCCCAGCCGTCGAAGTTGAGGCGCTGGCCCGAAGCGAGCATCGCGTCCGTGAGGGCGGCGAGCTCGGTGCGCTCGAGGCCTTTCAGGTACGACGCCATGAGGAGCGCCGCCATCTGATAATCCGGAATGCGGCCAGCGGTGTATTCAGCAACGATCGCCGACCACTCTTCCGGCGTGAGCGTGCCGCCGTCGCGCTTGCGCTCAATCAGGGGTACAACGATCATTCAGCCCCCACCTCCACTCGGGAGTTGTCCATGCGTCTCCGCGCCCCGCTCATCGCGCTCGCGCTCGCGGCCGCTGCTGCACCGCTGGCCGCGCAGACCGCCGGCGCGCACATCGCGCTGGGCGACAGCGCCACCAACGCGATCCAGCCCGCCGTGGCGCTGCGGCACTTCCAGGCCGCGCTGGCCCTCGACTCTCTGAACTACGAAGCCAACTGGAAAGCGGCTCGCGCCATCGCGGACATCGCCAAGCAGATCGAGGGCAACGCCGACTCCCTCAAGAAGCGCCGCGACAGCCTCTACACTATCGGCCGGGGCTTCGCCGAGCGGTCCATCCGCGCCGACTCCATGGGCGCGGACGGCCATTACGCCCTCGCCATGGTGCTGGGCCGGCTCTCGCGGACCAAAGGCAGCAAGGAGCGCGTGCGCTACGCCAAACTGATCTTTGACGAGGCCAGCCGCGCGGTCGCGCTCAACCCCAACCACGACGGGGCCCATCACGTGCTGGGCGCCTGGAACGCCGAGGTGAAGCGCCTGTCGGGCATCCAGCGGTTCTTCGCCAAGGCGTTGTTCGGCGGCGGGTTCATGAGTGTGGCGACCTGGGAAGATGCGGTTATGCATCTCGAGAAGGCCGTCGCCCTGAACCCACAGCACATCTACCACCGTCTCGAGCTGGCCGAGGTCTATGCCGACCTCGAGCAGTACTCGAAGGCACGCGAGCAACTCAACATCATCCCCACCCTGCCGATCCGCGACGTCCTCGATGCGCAGTACAAGGAAGACGCCGCGGCCCTCCTCGCCGACATCAAGAACGAGAAGGACGCGACCTAGCGCCGCCTGCCTGACCGCATCAACCGCTCGATGGCCTCGGTCGTGCGCGGCGCGCCGGCCGAGAGCCATTCCGCGCCGGTCGCCGTGACGAGGACATCGTCCTCGATCCGCACACCCAGATTCTCCGCCGTCAGATAGATGCCCGGCTCCAGCGTGAACACCGATCCGGGCTCGAGCGGCCGGTTGAACCCCACGTCGTGCACGTCCATCCCGATGGGATGCCCGAGCCCGTGGTTGAAGATGTCCGGGTCATCACAGGTCCTGTCGCCGCACAGCGTGCCGGAGTGTTCGCGCATGTAGCGGCGCGCGATCCCCTCGAGCTGCCGCATCGTCATCCCCGGACGCACGGAGTCGAACGCCGCCTGCTGCGCGCCGAGCACCAGATCATAAATCGCCTTCTGGCGCGGCGTGAACTTGCCGTTCACGGGGAAAGTGCGCGTCACGTCCGCCGTGTACTGGCCCCATTCCGCGGCCGCGTCGATCACGACGAGATCGCCGTCCTGGGTACGGCGGCGGTTCACGTCGTAATGCAGCGTGGTGCTGTTCGGACCGCTCCCCACGATCGACGGGTAGCCGACCCGATCGGCGCCGTTGCGGCGGAAGCCATCCTCGAGCGCCGCTTCCAGCTCGTATTCGTACATCCCGGGCCGCGCCGCCTGCATCGCCGCGATGTGACCGGCGACGCTGATGTTCACCGCCCGCCGCAGCCGCTCGATCTCATCCGCGTCCTTCACTGCCCGCATCGAGTCGGCCAGGGGGAGCAGATTGCGCACGTCGGCGCCCCCGAACGTCAGGTCGAGGATGCGATCTTCATTGCGCGTCTTCTCGTCGAGGGGAACGTAGATGGGCCCACCAACGCGGAAGCGGGCGAAGCGGATGCGCCGCTCGAGCGAGTCGACCGGCAGGACGGTGGCAATCCCGGACAGCCGCGCGGCGACGGTATCGGCGCCGAGGCGCAGGCCCGTCCAGCGCTCCTGGCTGGGGCGGCGCGGCGGGAGGAACAGCACGGTCTGCAACGAGTCGGGGCCCTGGGCCGTCAGCAGCAGCCAGGCGTCCTGCGTTTCCAACTCCGTGAAATAGAAGAAGGTGTTCCACTGGCGGAAGTCGTTGTCCTGCACGTAATCCTTCTCGAGGTCGCGCTCGTGGGCGGCGGGAATCAGCACCGTGCCGCGTCCGATGCGCTGCAGCAGGGCCCGGCGGCGGGCGGCGGTGGCGGCCGTGTCGGGTGCGCGACCCATGCCGGGGAGCTGCGGGACTACGTCGTACCGCCCGATGGGCGTCGGCGGCGTCTGCCCGAACAACGATGAGAGTGCGAGGACGGCGGCGACGACGGAGAATGACAAGGTTCGCATGGTGCCCGAAGCTATCGCGCCCGCTGCGACCCAGCAACTTGACGTCTATATTTGAAGCATGACCATCTCTTCGGCCCTGACCCACGCGGAAGCCGAGCGGCTCGCCGCGCGGATCGCCGAGCTCGAGCACGAGCGTAAACATCTCCTGGCCGTCATCGAGATCCTCAAAGAGGTGTCCGGGTCGCTCCACTTCATCGACATCCTGCAGGCGATCGCCCGGAAGCTTGGTGAGGCGTTCGGGCTCGACCGGTGCTCGATCTTCCTCGGCGAAAAGGGCGGCAAGTCGGTGCGGCTCGTCGCGTCGTACGAAGATCCCACCATTCGCAATTACGTCGTGGACCTGGAGCGCTATCCGGAGCTGAAGAAGGCGATGCAGAGCGGCGAGACGGTGTTCATCCCCGACGCCGCGAACGACCCGAGCCTCAAGCACGTGAAGGGTGAGATGATCAGCCGCCGCGTGAAGTCGATCACGGTAGTGCCGATCACGTGGCGGTCGGTCGCCATCGGCGCGATTTTCCTGCGCACCTTCCGCGACGGCCCCACCTTCTCCGACGCCGACGTGCGCTTCGTGCAGGTGGTCGCCTCGCTCACCGCACAGGCCCTGCGCAACGCGCACCGCTTCGAGCGCCTCGCCAAGCGGCAAGAGGAAACCGGCGACCAGTTGCACCGCATGGAGCTGGAACGCGTGGCCCTGTTCGCCTTCCTGCGCCGTCTCCTCGAGTCGTTCGGCCAGCGCGAGGGCGCCTGGGGCGAGGCCCTCCTGCCCAAGGCGAGCGCGGAAGAGATCGATCGCCTGGTCGGCGTGGCCATGGCGGTCATCCAGGAAGAAGCCAAGGGTCGGTGAAAGGCGCGGCGGCACGGGCCGCCGAGCTGCGGCGGATCCTCGATCGGGCGAGCAACGCCTACTACGTCCTCGACAAGCCGGAGATCTCGGACGCCGAGTACGACCGGCTGTTCCGTGAGCTCCAAGCCCTCGAAGCCCAGCACCCGGAGCTTCGCACCCCCGACTCTCCTACGCTGCGCGTCGGCGCCGAGCCGGCCTCCGGCTTCGAGAAGCACCGCCACCTCGTCCCGATGCTCTCGCTGGCGAACGCCTTCAACGAAGCGGAGCTCGTCGAGTGGGAGGAGCGCAACGCGCGGCTCGTCCCCGAGGTGAAAGAGGCCGGGTACACCCTCGAAGTGAAGATCGACGGCGCCGCGGTGTGCCTCACCTACGAAAACGGCCTGCTCGTCACGGGGGCCACGCGCGGCAACGGCGTGATCGGGGAAGACGTCACCGCCAACCTCCGCACCGTGCTCGACCTCCCGCTGCGGCTCACCACCGGGGGGGGCGGCAAGGCGTGGCCCAAGAAGATGGAAGTGCGGGGCGAGGTCTACCTGTCGAAGAGCCAGTTCGAGCGCGTGAACCGCGAGCGCGAGAAGGCCGGCGAGCCGCTCTTCGCCAATCCCCGCAACGCCGCCGCGGGTGCCCTGCGCCAGCTCGACGCCAAGATCACGCGCTCCCGCGGCCTGCGCGTCTTCTGCTTTCACGTCGAGGCCCCGGGACAGAAGCTGCCGTTCGCCACGCAGCACGACCTGCTCGACCAGCTGGACAAGTGGGGTTTCCCGGTCGAGCCGCACCTGGTACGCGTCCCGACCCTCGAGCGCGCCCACCAGGAGGTGGCAAAGCTCGAGAAGCAGATCCCCGATCTCGATTACGGGGCGGACGGCGTGGTGGTGAAAGTGGACAAGCTCCCGCTGCACGCGGAGCTGGGCACGCGCGGCGGTCAACGCGAGCCGCGTTGGGCGATCGCCCGGAAGTTCGCGCCCGAGGTGCAGGTCACCCACCTGCTCGACATTCGCATCAACGTCGGCCGCACGGGCGCGCTCAATCCCTATGCCGTGCTCGAGCCCGTCGAGATTGGCGGCGTCACCGTCTCGACCGCCACCCTGCACAACGCGGACCTGGTCGAAGCGAAGGACATTCGCATCGGCGACTGGGTCGAGGTGACGCGGGCAGGCGAGGTCATTCCGCAGGTGCTCGGCCCCGTGCGCGACCGCCGCACCGGACAGGAAAAGAAGTTCCGCATGCCGGAGAAGTGCCCGAGCTGCGGGTCCAAAGTCGAGCACCCGCAGGACGAGGTGATGACGTACTGCCCGAACGTGTCGTGCGCGGCGCGGGTGAAAGAGGGGATCGTCCACTTCGCGTCGCGCGGCGCGATGGACATCCGCGGACTGGGCTACGAGCGGGTGGGCGCGCTGCTCGATGCGAAACTCATCGGCGACGTCGCCGATCTGTACGAGCTCACGACGATGCAGCTCCTCACCCTCGAGGGGTTCGCCGAGAAGTCGGCGCAGCAGCTCGTGGACGCGATCGCGGCATCCCGGACGCAGCCCCTCTCGGTCCTGCTTTTCGCCCTCGGCATCCGGCACGTCGGCGCCCAGGGCGCGAAGCTGCTGGCGCGCCACTTTGGTACCATGAAGGCGCTCGCCAAGG
>DATHDT010000147.1:0-5732 GCA_035318905.1 Gemmatimonadales bacterium
CACACGACGCTCACCTGGTTGTCACCCGGAATCACGAAGAACGTCGGCGGTTCGGGAGGCGCGGGGAGCGCGAACTTGTTGCGGACGATGGCCTGAGCCAGCTGGACCTTGCCGAGCAGCGATTGCGGGACCGTCGTCACCTCGTCGGCTTCGATGCGGCCGTTCGCATTGGCGTCGTTCTGCGTCACCCACCCGGCAACGCGATCGATGGCGCGAAGCCGGGTCGTGTCGGCGGCGATCGAGTCGCCGGTGAATGGAATCCCCGGCTTCAAGTCGCCGCCCACGTAGGCGTTCACGGTATCGAGTGGAGCCGCGAAGACGTACGCGAGGACGAGTGTTTTCGCTTCGCCGGGAGCGAGAGTCGACAGCGATATCGATATCGACACCCGCTCATCGCCGAGGGATTGGTCGAGGAAGCAAACGTGATCGACCTTCGGCAATCGGGTGCACGGGGCGTCGGCCGGGCCGAAATTGCCCGAGAGGTACCGCCACAGCTGGATAACTCCAACGGGGTCCGGGTGTCCATTCGGCGTCCCTGTATACGTCGAGAACATGGCGACGTCCCGTCCGACAAACGTTGCGCCCACGAGGCCCGGCGCTGCGGCGAAGGGGCGGCGGCCGTAGATCTCCGGGGGAAACGTCCAGTTGGGCTCCGAGAAATCACTCTTGTAGGCGATCGCGGTGCCCAACGGCAGCACTGCTGTGCCGTAGTTGCTCCCGGCGTCGCCGACGTCGGCGTCCATGTAAGTCTGGACGTAGAGGCTCTCGATCGCGTACCCGCCGTCCGGAATGGCGACGCTCAGCCGTGCTTCGCTCGAATCCTGGAACCGGGCGCCGAGGGCCGCGATCTCGGACTGGAGCGCGGGCGGAATCGTGGGATTTGCATAGACGGATGCAGTCCGCGCCGTCACGTTGTACAGCGTGAAGACGAAGTAGACGATGTCCTGATTGCCTTCCGGGTAGGTCCACGCGACGGCACGCTGATCGATGAGCAGCCCAGCGGGGTGAGTTCGGCCGTTCAGGAAGTCGGGGTTACCGTCCCAGTAGCGTGTCCAAAGATCTTGCTCGGACACCGCGCTGCGTCCCAGGTATCGGGCGCCGAAGATGCTCGTGTCCTGGACCATCGCGGCGACGGGCCACGTCGCCAGATCGATGGAGTCACGCGAGTCGAACAGTGCGGTGAGGGGGTCACCGTGCACCTGGGTCGCGCGCCCGTCCATGAAGTAGGCGCCGACGGTGTCGCCCGCCCACGCGAACGACGCGCTGGCCGGAATGATGCCCGCGACCTGGAGCCCCGAGTTGAAGATGTATTGGTCCGGCGTGCCGCGGGGCCAGAAGCCGCCGCCGACGACTGGGCTGTTGGTCGGATCGACGCACAGCTCACCGACGTTATTGACGCCGCAGAAGACGCGATTGCCCGTCAGGGCCTTTTCGCTGAGCGGCGAAGAGAAGAGGTTGAGCGCACGCGCGGCCGGCCGCGGCTTCGGCGGTGCCTGCGCGTTAGCGACACCTCCAACGAGCGGAAGCAGTACGAGGGCAAGGCAAGCGAACGAAGTAGGTTTCATGACCGGCCCTCCTTTGGTGACTCACATCCCTTCCAGGCCCAACTCGGCACGCGCCGTGTCCATCACCGCGGGCGTGATTTCGGCGATGCCCCGTTCCTTGGCGTAATCGGCGTAGATCCGCTTCACCATGCCGCGCACGAAGTTCGGGACGCGGGCCAGCCGCTCGTGTGCCTCCGCGGACCAGGATGGGCTGCTCCGTGCTCCGTGCTCGGCGCGGTCTTCGAACGCATCGTCCCGCCCCGTCGCAACCATCTTGCGGACCGTCTCGAGCGGCTGCGCCGGCACGGTCCGCCCCCCGATCTCGACGCCGAGCGACGATACCAGCTGCGTTTCCATCGGATTCGTGAGCATCGCCACCACTCGGCCGCAGCTGGGACACTTGAATGTCGCTGCGAGTGTTCCGTCGCCGGGGAGTTGACGCTCCTCGAACGCCATCTGTTTGTCGCAATCGACGCAGAGGAACTTCACAGGCGGGCCCCGAGCGCCGTCCAGGTGTCGGGCGTCGGATACCACAAAACGCGCGCCAACACAGGAGTTCCAAACTCGGCGGCGAGGTCGTCGCCGGCGCTGCCCACGAACTGCGATCCCACCATGTTCTCGACGATGCCGAGGAGCCGCGACCCGCGATCCACGGCCGCGCGCATCGCCCGGCGCACGGCGTCACGCGACTCGGGAGTCGGGATCGTCACCGTCAAGACCGCCGGAGGAGCGCCGAGGATGTCGCACAGTTCGACGTAGCGCTGCATCCCGGGCGGGAGGTCGAGCAACAGGACGTCGAGCGTGCCCCACGCGACGTCGCCCAGTAGCTCGCGCAGCGCCGCTGCCTCCATCGCGCCGCGCCACACGAAGCTCTCGGCGCTCGGTCCCTTGAACGCGAGGGGGGCGCCGTCTTCGATGAGCATCCCCATGGAAATGCACTTTACTCCCTCCGCACTGATCGCCGGCGCTACGGCATCATGGGGTGTGGGGAGTGGGACGTGGTCAATTCCCAGGAGGCGGGGGATCGTTGGTCCATTGAGATCCGCATCGAGCACGCCTACCGACCGGCCCGACCCGGCAAGGGCGCGAGCCAAGTGTGCGGTGACATAGCTCTTACCAACCCCTCCTTTGCCACTCATCACGGCGATGACCCGACCCACCCCTGCCAGGCGCTCGGCCACGCGCTTGCGCTGGGCCCCGATCTGCTCCGGCAGGCCGGAACGGTCGGCCTCCGTGAGCTCGTGATAGGTGCGAATGGGGGACATTAGACGGGAATAATAGAACCAGGGATAGGCGCTCGGTTAGATCGGGCGCCCTAACGGTCATAACGCCTCATCGCCTATCTTTTGTTCCTCATGATCGAAGCGTTGAAGGACAAGCTGCAGGCCGAAGTCGAGCGCCTGAATCACGAGATCAACTTCGTTCTGCCGAAGGAGATCGATAAAGCGCGCCAACACGGAGACCTGCGGGAGAACTCCGAGTACAAAGCCGCGCTCGAGCGCCAACAGTTCGTGGCCTCGCGGCTCACCCACCTGCGCATGCGCCTCGGCAAGCTGTCCAGCGTAACCGAAGCCGAGATCCCGCGCGACCGCGTGGGCTTCGGGTCCCGCGTCACCGTCGAGGATGTCGATACTAAACAGAAAGAGGTCTACGCCCTGACGTTGGGTGAGTTCATCGAAGGTGGGGAAGATGGAGCGGAGGAAATGCCCGTCTCGATGGCCTCACCCCTCGGCAAGGCGCTGCTCGGCAAAAAGGTCAAGGAACAAGTCGATATCGTGTTGCCGATGGGGAAGCGTAAGCTGAAGGTCCTGGACCTGGAAACGGTGCACGACATCGCTGAGGGAAAAGCGCGTCACAAGCGCAAATGAAACACCATCGGCCCGCGCGGCTCCGCTGAGCCGCCGCGCGGTTCGATACTCATCGCCGCGCCCGTCACCGGACCCACGTCCTCCGGAACATCGAACGACATCGCCATCACGATCGACCGCTCGTCGGCCATCGTCATCACCGCCGCCTGCTTCATCCCGCCGGCCGTCACGAACCAGATTTGGTAGCTCTCGTCGGGCTCGTTCGGCGCCATTCCCTCGCAGCGCACCAGCCAGCGCCGCGCCGCGCTGTCCGCGAAGATTGTCACGCCACCGAGGCGGCCATTCGTGGTCACGGGCACCCAGACGACGCGCGTCGCCGGTCCCCGCATGAATCCCAGCGTGTCGCGCACGGCGTCGAGCTCCGCCGCGAGTCGATCACGCTCGGCGGAAAGATCCCGGATCGTGCCGCGCGCCCAGTATCCCGCACCGCCGAGGCCCGCGAGGACCAGGACCGCCGCCGCCGCGCGCCACACCCACCGCCGACGGCCGCTGCCCGCTCGCACGGCGCGCGCCAGCACGCGCGCCCGGAGCTCGGGCCGCGGCTCGCGCGGATTCGGGATCATGCCCAGCCAGTCGGTCATCGCAGCCAATCCTTCACGTGCTTCAACGTCTCCTCCAGTTTGCCGTGCGCGATCCGCAGCCGCGTTTTCACGGTCCCGAGCGGTTGCCCGGTGCGGCGCGCGATCTCCGAATGCGTCAGGCCCTCGAAGTACGCGAGCTGCACCACGCGACGCTGATCGGCCGGGAGCGCAGCCAGGGCGGCATGCACTTCCTGGTGCACCGGCCAGCCCGGTACTGACGCCTCAGCCGGGTCGGGCGCCGGCACCACACCGTCGTCTTCGTGACGCCGCGCGGCCTCCCAGCGCTCTGCCTTGCGCCACCAGCGTCGCCTCCGCCGCAGGGCATCGAGCGCCCGGTTGCGCGCGATCGACAGGACCCAGGGGACGAGGGGCCCGCGGCTCGGCTCGTGCTGGTGAATCCGTGCCCACACTTGCACGAAAACGTCGCTCAGGACCTCCTCGGCCTCGCCGTGGTCCTGGAGGATACGTGTCGCAAGGCCCAGCACCCACGGCGCCATGGCATCATACAGCTCGGCCAGGGCGCTCTCGTCCCGCGCCTTGAGGCGCCGAACGAGGGTTCGCTCCTCCTCTTGACTAAGACGTTTTGGCTGGGTCACTTAGATTCCTTATTCTAGTGTCGCTCCGGGTGGGCGACCACCAGGCCTCACACTTTTCGAGGGTCAGCCATGGTTTCGAAGCGTTTCGTACTCGTGCCCGCCCTTTGCGGCCTCGCGACGACACTGTCTGCCCAGGCCGACCCCGACCGCACCGTCGCGGGGGGGGGCAGCTTCCCGGCTGGTTGGCACGTGCGCACGGAGCTGGCGCGGCAGACCGGTCAACCGGCCCCGCTGGCGAACGTGAAGTTCAGCGGGATGGGCGACGGGATGCATGTGACCGTCGGCCCCGCGGCGATCTACTGGCGCGACGCCGACACGGCGTCGGGGAACTATCACATCGTCACCAAGATCACGCAGATGCAGAACCCCGCGCATCCCGAGAGCTACGGGATCATCATGGGCGGCAGGAGCCTGGCCGATTCGGGTCAGAGCTACACCTACTTCCTGGTGCGCGCGGTGGACGGCATGTACTCGATCCGCCGCCGCGCGGGGTACACGGCCCGTCCGACCGCTGTCGTGGAATGGACGGCGAGCGACGCGGTGGTCAAGTCGGACAGCACCGGCAAAGCGACGAACGAGCTGAGCGTCGCGGTGTCCGGTGGCCGGGTCCGTTTCATGGTAAACGGCAAGGAAGTGTACGCCGCTGATGCCGCCGGTTTGGACACGCGTGGAGTGGTCGGGTATCGCGTGAACCACAATCTGGACGTGCACCTCGGACCGCTGGGGATCCACAAACTGTGAGCGGCGCGTCGTACGCCGACGACGAGAAGTATTCATTCACGCCGTTCACCCGGCATCCGTTCTTCACGCAGGTGAACAACTGGATCATCGATAAGGTGATCTGCCCGGGGCGTCAGGTCATCGTCGACCTGGGGTGCGGGCCCGGAGCCGTCACCCAGCTGATCCTCGAGCACGTTCGTGGCACGGAGCCGCCGCCGCGCGTGATCGGCGTTGATCCGTCGCCCTCGGCGATCGCCAAGGCTCGCGCGGCGATTTCCTCGAAGCTTGCCGAGTTCATCGAGGGCAGCGCGGAGCTGCTGTCGCGTCTCGTCCCCCCCGCCGACGCCGTCGTGTTCCTGAACGCCATCCACCTGATTCAAGACAAGCACCAGGTGCTGGGCGAGATCCGCAAGACGCTGAAGC
>DATHDT010000148.1:0-3656 GCA_035318905.1 Gemmatimonadales bacterium
CCAGCAGTATGCCTCATGGGTGTCCGTGAGTCCGCAAACGAACCCGTACCCGGTGGTCAGGTGCACGAATCGCAGCCCTCCCTGCACCGGACTGGGCGTGAGCCGTGTGATGGTGGTGCCGTCCCCCAGCTGGCCGATGGAGTTCCCTCCCCAACAGTAGGCGAAGCCCAGGATGGTCAACCCGCACGTGGGTCCGGTGGCGGTCACCTCCACGAGCGTGATGCGAACGCTGAACGGGGCACTGCGGGCCGGCGGCGCATCGCCGCTCGTCGCCACGAGGACGAAGCCGTCACCCGGTACCGCCGGACTCAGACCTGCGAATGTAGCCACGCCGGCCAGGGCCGTCGACGTGGTCTGACCGCGCAGGGCGTGTATCGATGAGTACCCCTGCAACGCGATCGTCACCACCGCGTCCGGCACGACGTTCCCAAACCTGTCCTCCCGCGCCGTCACGCGTACGACCGGATCGAACGGCACCTGTCCTTCCACGGTGTCAGGCTGCGTGAGGAAGGACAGTACGACCGCCGCTGGAGCTACGGCGAACGCGCCACTGGTGAGGGGAGCTACGCCGGCCGTCGCGGCCGTCAACGTGTACCCGCCGTCCGCCTTATCCAACCACAAACCCCGGAACGTTGCCACACCGGCCGCGCTGGTAACGGTCAACGTCCCTCCCAGCGTGGCTCCCCCTGGATTGGCACCGAGCGCCAGCGTCACGGGCACCTCGGCATCGGTCACCCGGCTACCGCCCCCGTCACGGAGCTCGACCTTGATCGCCGGCTTCATGGAATCGCCGGCGATCGCGTCGTTGGGCCCGGCGACGAATGCCAGGGCGACGATCTCCTGGTCCACCGTCAACGTTGCCCTGCCCCCGACGTAGCCGACACTGGCCGTCACAGCCGCGGTTCCCGATCCTCTGGCCGTCACGAGTCCCGTCTCGTCCACTGTGACGACCGACGTATCCTGGGATCGCCAGGTGATGGTGACCCCGCTAACGGTGTGACCGCTGGCGTTCTTGGCTGCTGCCGAGAACTGGCGAGTTTCGCCCGCGACGGCGAGCGTGTCGCGGGCGGGGGTCACCTCCACCGTGGCTACGACGTTCGCCTCGGGGTCCACGGAGGAGTCGTTGCACGCGGGCAGGAGGCAGAGACTGAGGCTCAGTCCGACGGTGACTATCCGGCTCACGGCGCCACCGGCGTTGGTGTCAGTCGTGACACGTTGGTGCCGTCTCCCAGCTGACCATCGCCGTTGAAACCCCAGCAATAGGCGATGTTCGCCGTTGTCACACCACACGAGTCGTTACTCCCGACCGTCACGCGCGTGAAGCTCAGGTTTCCCGTAACGAGCGTGGGCACGAGTCGCTGCGTGGTCGTACCGTCGCCCAGCTCGCCGGTGTGGTTCGCTCCCCAACAGTAGGCCGCGCCATTCGCGGTAACTCCGCAGGTGTGAACGAACGCCACACTGATGTGAACGAAGTTCAACCCGCCCGCGACGAGAGTCGGCGTGAATCGCTGTTGAGTGGACCCGTCGCCGAGTTGGCCGGAGGCATTCAGGCCCCAACAAAATGCCTTGCCGTCGGTTGTGACCCCGCACGCGTAGCGGTCCCCGGCGCTTACGTGGTCAAACAACAAGCCACCCGGAACGGCTGTGGGCACAGGCTGGTTGACACCCGTGCTGTCCCCCAATTGGCCCCAGCCGTTGTAGCCCCAGCAATACGCGCGATGATCCACGGTGACACCGCAAGTGAATCCCTCTCCGGCGCTCACTTCGACGAATTCCAGATCGCCCCAGACGGGCACGGGCCCGAGCCGCGAAACGGTCGTGCTGTCACCCAACTCACCGGAGGCGTTTACGCCCCAACAGTAGGCGCGGCGGGCGCCCGTCACGCCGCACGTATGCAGCGCGCCGACGGTCACCTGTACGATGCTCGAGCCGCCCACCACGGGGGTCGGTGCGTTTTGTTGTTGCGTGGTACCGTCCCCGAGCTGGCCCTGGTCGTTCGAGCCCCAGCAGTACGCTCCGCCGTCCGTCAGCACACCGCACGTGCGATGCCCGATCAGCAACGGCGTGGCTACCACGTCGCGAAATCTCAGGCCTCCGCTCACCCGCGTCGGAATGAGGCGCTGGATGGTCGTCCCGTCTCCTAGCTGTCCGGGATGATTCCATCCCCAACAATACGCCAACGACGAAAGGGTAATGCCGCAGGTGTGTGCGCTCCCGGACGTGATGGCCGTCATGGTGAGCGCCACCCGAAACGGAGCGCTGGTGGCGGGCTCGAGGGTGGGCGCGGTAGCCACGAGCGCGTAGCCGCTTCTCGGTTCGTCGATTCGCAGGTCCCTGAAAGTGGCTACGCCCGCGACGGCATAAACCGTCGTCGTGCCGCGGAGTGGCGCCCCTCCCAACAGTCCAGTGAGCGACACGGTGACGGGGTGCGTCGCGTTGGTGTCAGAATTGCCGAACTGATCGAGAATGGCCACTTGCGGTGCGGGGCTGATAGGCTCGGCACCGTCGGTGCGCATCGGCTGGGTCACGAAGGCGAGCGTCGTAGCGCGCGGCGATTCCGGGGGCGCGGCGGGCGCGTCGCTGCACGCCGTGAGCAGCACACCCGCGGCGAGTGTTGCAAAGGCGTGACGCCTGTTGCCCGGCCGGTATGGAGCGCGCCTCATGGACCGTTCGCGGTTAGAGTCTGAGCGAAATTCTCACGCGCGAGTCGTCCATTCCGCAAGCCCATGCGCTCTACGAGTCATAATCACCGCACAACTGGGGCGGTCACTTCAGCGTCTTCAGATAGGCGAGCACGGCGCCCATCTCATCATCCGTGAAATGCGAGAACCGGCTCTCCGCTACTTCGGACATGAGCTCGAGCCGCCGGTTGCCGAGCGCCGTGCCCGTCCGGAAAAAAGCCCGGAACGCCGAGTCGGAATACGCGATCGCCACGGCCAGGTTCGGCCCACTCGGCTCGCCCCCGGCCGGCGCACCCTTCAAGTCCAGTCCGTGACACTCGGTGCAGCTCGTCAGCGCGAGATACCGGCCATACGCGAGCCGATCGCCCGTCGACGCGGTGGCAGCATGCGGCGCCGCCTGGTCGATGACCGCCGACTCGAGGTGGAACTTGCCCATCACCAATCCCATCCGCCCCATTGGCCCGATCACCCTCGCCGGCAAGTCATGATCGACCGGCGGGATGATGCGGAGATAGGCGATCATGGCCCCCAGATCCGCATCCGACAGGCGCGCGAACATCGAGGACGGCATGATGACGACCCCGTGGCCGCTCTTCCGCACGCCGTGGCGGAGGAGCCGCTCCAGCTCGGCATCGGTGTAGCCCGGCAGGACCTGGCTCAGGTTCGGCGACGCGATGCGCGCGAGCATCGGGTCATCGACCATCATGTCGCCCTCGAGGTTCGGTCCGTGGCAGCCGGTGCATCCCCGGATGGTCACGAGCCTCCTCCCCTCGGCAATCGCCGCGGGGCCGGACGGCACGACGATGGCGGCCTCGGCCGGCACCACGTAGGTCTTATTGAGGATTCGCGCGCTCAACCCATACAGCACCAGCGTGGCGAGCAGCAAGAACAGCACCACGCCGCCGAGTCCGAAGCCCAACCACCGCAGCGCTCGCTTCAGGCCCTCAGAGCTCAATGCCCAAGTCCTTCCACATC
>DATHDT010000149.1:0-4223 GCA_035318905.1 Gemmatimonadales bacterium
CAGGCGGCGAACTACGTATCAGAGGATGAAGCCCTGCGGCGCGCGCGCGCCGAGCTCGTCGAGTTCCGCGACGTGCTGCGCGAGCTCGAGCGCAATCCGCTGCCCGCGTCGGTCGAGATCAAGCTGAAGCCGAACTTCCGCGATGCCGACCACGTCACCGCGGTGGCGGAGCGGTTGCGTGGCTTCGGGTTCGTGGACGACGTCCGGTTCGGGCGCGACTGGGTGGAAAAACTCGACCGGTTGCGCCAGCTCGCCGCGGCGGTGGGGATCGTCGTGGGCGCGGCGTTCGCCGCCGTCGCCATCATCATCATCGGCACGACGATCCGGATGGCGGTCCTGCAGCGCAGTCGCGAGATCGCGATCATGCGCCTCGTCGGGGCGACCGACGGCTTCATCCGGCGGCCGTTCCTCCTGCAAGGGGCGATCAAGGGGCTGCTCGGCGGTGCGGTGGCGGTCGGTCTGTCGTTCGGCGCGTACGCGCTGATCGACCACTACCTGATCCAGGCGGCGTTCTTCACACGTGAACAGGCGGCGGCGATCGTGGGTTTCGGGGCGGTCATCGGCTTCCTGGGCAGCGCGACGAGCGTCGGGCGCCATCTGAAGCGGGTATGACCCTGTCGCGAAGCGGGATGCGAGATGCGGGATGCGTAGCTATGGTGCTCGCCGCGCTCACGTTTCCCGCATCCGGCATCCCGCTTCTCGCGCAGTCCCGCCCGACCTACCAGCAGCAGATGCAGGACAATCAGCGGCGCCTGGAAGGTATCCGGCGCGAGCGTTCCGAGGTCGAGCAGGAGCTGGCCCGCCTCCGCACCGCCGCCCACTCCCTCTCAGACGAACTCGCGAACATCGATCGTCAGAAACAGAGCACCAACCGCATCGTCAACGAGCTGGACCGTCAGATCAGCGGGCTGGGCGCGCAGATCGATCAGATCACGGTCGACCTGTTGCTCGCGCAGGACGCGTTGCTCGAGAAGCGCGCGGTGCTCGAGCGCCGCATCGTGGACATTCACAAACGCGGGCCGTTGTACGGCTGGCAGGTGCTCCTGGCGGCGGAGAGTTTCGGCGACCTGCTGTCGCGCTACAAGTACCTCTACCTCGTGAGCCGGCAAGACCGCCTGCTCACCAACGACATGCACAAGCTGCGCGACCGAGTCGCGCGGCAACGGCAGCTGCTCGTGGACTCCCGCGAAACGCTCGCACGGCGGCGGCGCGAACGCACCGACGAGCTCGACCGGTATCAGACGCTCGAGCGCGAGCGCCAGAGCAACCTGCGCGAGACACGCCGCAACACCCGCGCGGCGGAGCAGCGCCTGACGCAGCTCGACCGCGATGAGAAGGGGCTCAACGACCGGATCGAAGCCCTCGAGCGGGCGCGGCGCGAAGCCGAAGCGCGCGGCGCGAGCGCCGGCCCCGGCGCGATCACGACGGCCGATCTGGGCGGGCTCGACTGGCCCGTCGAAGGGGGCGGGCTCGTCATCTATCCGTTCGGCACCACCACCGGCCCGAACAACACGCGCATCCCGCGCCACGGCATCGGCATCAAGGCCCCCGTCGGGTCGGCGGTGCGGGTCGTCGCGCCGGGGACCGTGAGTCTCGCCGGCCCGTTGGGCCTCTATCTCACCTCGGTGCTCGTGGACCACGGCGGCGGCTACTACACGTTCTACGCCTACCTGAACGACGCCACCGTCCGGCAAGGCGATCGCGTCGTCCGCGGACAGGTCATCGGTCACGTGGGCGGCGAATCGAGCGACGAGGGAGCGCACCTCCACTTCGAAATCCGGGGCCAGGGCGGGATCGCGCTGGATCCCGCGAACTGGCTCCGCCGTCCCGCTCCGTCGCGCCCCACGCGGCCTCGGCCGTGACGGCGTGGCGCTCCCTGTTGGCGGGCAGCGCGGCACTCGCGGCTTGCTCGGGAGACCGAGGGACACTTCCCGTCGCCGGCACCGTCGAGATCCGCGAGGTGCGCATCGCCTCCCTCGCCGCCGGGCGCCTGGTACGCCTCCTCAAGGACGAAGGCGACACCGTCCACCGCGGCGACACGCTGGCGGTGCTGGAGCAACCGGGCCTGGACGCGCTGATTGCGCAGCAGCGCGGCCGGGCCGAGGCGGCCAGCGCGCGGACCGCCGAGATTCAGGCGGCCGAGGCCGACAGCCAGCGCGCTGCGCGGGACGTGGCGCGCGCGCGGCCCTTGCGGGAGAGCGGCGTGCTCGCGCCCCAACAATTCGAGACGCTGCAGAGCGCCGCGGCCGCGGCGGCGGCGCGCCTCCAGGCCGTGCGGGCGGCGGTGCGGGAGTCCCAGGCGGCCCGCGCGGGAGTGACGGCGATCGAAGCGACGCGCGATCAGCTCACGCTCATCGCCCCAGAGGACGGGATCGTGCTCACGCGCTTCGCCGAGCGCGGCGAGGCGGTGACCGCGGGAATGCCGGTGCTCTCGATCGGACTGGTGAGCCGGCCCTGGATTCGCGCCTACGTGGGCGAGCGGTTCCTGGCGCGCGTCGCGGTCGGTCAGCCGGTGGCGGTGCGCACCAACGCGTACGGGGACTCCGCGTTCACAGGGCGCGTCGTCGAGATCTCGCCCCGCGCCGAGTTCACGCCGCGCGCGGCCCTGACGGAGCGTGAGCGCGCCGATCTCGTATTTGCCATCAAGGTGCAAGTCGACGATCCCCGCGGTCGCCTCAAGGCGGGCCTTCCCGTCGATCTCGAGATCACGCTCCTGCCGTGACAACGTTTGTGGTCGAAACCCGCGGCCTGACGCGGCGCTTCGGCCCGATCACCGCGGTGCGGGACCTCACACTCCAAATCGCTGGTGGCGAGGTGTTCGGCCTGCTCGGCCCCAACGGCTCCGGCAAGACCACCACGATCCGCATGCTGTGCGGCCTCCTCGCCCCCTCCGCCGGGACCGCGACCGTCGCGGGGATCGACGTGATCGAGTCACCCGATCGCGTCAAAGAGCGGATCGGATACATGTCGCAGAAGTTCGGACTCTACGACGATCTGACCGTCGCCGAGAACATGGACTTCTACGGCGGGATCTACGGCTTGAAGGATGCGGGGCGCACCGGCCGCATCGCGGACGTGGTGGCGTTCCTGGGCCTCGAGCGCCGCCTCGGGCAGCTGGCGGGGACCCTCTCGGGAGGCTGGAAGCAGCGCCTGGCGCTCGCCTGCGCGCTCATGCACGAGCCTGCCCTCCTATTCCTCGACGAGCCGACCGCCGGTGTCGATCCCGCGGCGCGCCGCAACTTCTGGCGCACGATTCACACGCTCGCGACGGCAGGCACCACGGTCATCGTCACGACGCACTACATGGACGAGGCAGCGCAGTGCGGGCGCGTCGCGATGATGAGCCAGGGACACCTGATCGCCCTCGGCACTCCCGCCGAAGTGGCGGCGCAAGTCGGAGGCCAGAGCCTGGAGGATGCGTTCGTCATTCTCCAGGAGCGTGACGAAATCGAGCAGACGCGATCATGAAGCGCTTCTGGCCGATGTTCCGCAAGGAATTCATCCAGATGCGCCGCGACCGCCTCACCCTCGGCATCATGGTAGGGATTCCGGTGATTCAGCTGCTGCTCTTCGGATTCGCGATCCAAACCGACGTGCGCCACATCCCGACAGTCGTGCTCGACGAGTCGCGCACCCCGGCGAGCCGCGACATCATCCACGCCTTCGAGAACACGGGCAGCTTCCACATCGTCGGTCACGTCGACGACCGCACGGCGCTCGACGCGGCGATCGCGCGCGGTGACGCGCAGGCGGGGATCGTCGTTCCGGCTGACTATCCGCGCGACCTCGCGCGCGGCACGACCGCGACGGTCCAGGTCATCGTCGACGCCTCCGATCCGCTCTCGTCCACCGCGGCCCTCGGCGCCGCCGCGGGCGTCGCCCAGGTGCGCAATCTCGCGATTCTCTCGGCTGCCGCCGGTCGCTCCCAGTTGCCCGTCGAGGCCCGCGTCCGTCCACGCTACAACCCGGGGCTCCGCAGTCCGAATTACATCGTGCCAGGCCTCGTGGGCGTGATCCTCACGATCACGATGGTGTTGGTCACGGCAATGGCGATCGTGCGCGAGCGGGAACGTGGCACCCTGGAGCAGCTCATCGTCACGCCCATTACGAAGAGCGAGCTGATGCTCGGCAAGATCGCACCCTACGTCGGCGTGGGGATGGTGCAGATGACGGCGGTGCTCGTGCTGGGCCGCTTCGTGTTCGACGTGCCGCTCACGGGCAAC
>DATHDT010000150.1:0-2173 GCA_035318905.1 Gemmatimonadales bacterium
CGCGACACCCGTTGAGCGACCGCGGCGACAACCATGGCTCGGACGTGAAGAGATATCGGATCCCCGCGGCCGCAGCGGACTCCAGCACCTGGCGTGAGATGTCGCCACCCGGGACTGACGCGGTGAGGCACGGGGCGCCCACGATCTCGCCGATCGCGTCGCCGCTGGTGCGCCACTCTTCGAGCATCCGCGCGGGCGTGAGATCGGGGAAGATGTCCGGGTGCGTGTGCGAGTGCGTCCCGACGACGTGTCCGCAGCTCACGAGATAGCGGATGTCGCTCGCCGTCGCGAAGGTGCGTTGGCCGATGAGCCCAGAGACGATGAAGAAGTGCCCGGTCCAGCCGCGCCGGGCGAGCACGTCGCCCGCGTACACGGCGCTCTTGCCGCCGTCGTCGAAAGTGAGCACCAGGAACCGGCCGGGCCGCGTGAAATCGATGTCGGTCACCCGCGCCGGGCGCGCGTCGCTCGCGGCCATCTGGGTCAGATGGTCGGCGAACACCCGTGGGGTGAGCGTGTAAGGCAGGGCGCCGGGGCGCTGGAACCCGGTCTCGCCCGGTGCGTCCGTGACCTCGTGGTACCCGAAGCCCGCGATCGTGGGGTGCGCGCTCATCGCCGGGTACTCATCGGGTGAGAGGCAGCGGGGTGGTCCTGCGCGTGCGGCGGCGCCACGGGGACCAGTGCTCGACGATGCCGCGCAAGTACCCGACGCCGTAACAGACGTGCATGATGGAGAACACCGCGGCGAGCGCCGCGGCGCAGCGCACGCCGTGTTTACGGATCGTCAGGGCGGCTCCGGTCAGCAGCAGGCCGGCATAGGCGCCCACGATTCCGGCGAAGGCCATCCGCGCGACCGGCAGCCAAATGCCGAGGACGGCGCTCGCGACCACGCTCAGCACGAAGAGGGGCGGCACGAGTTGCCGCGTCATGATCCGCTCGGCCTTCCGGGCGACCAGCGGCTTGAAATACCCATACTGATAGAACATCCGCGCCACGGCCCCGACCGAGCGGCGCGCATAGTACTGCGCCACGACATCCGGTAGCAGCAGGATACGGCCGCCCTGCCCGATCAGCCGGAGGTTGAACTCGTCGTCCTGGTTACGGACCATCTCCTCGTCGAACATTCCGACGCGGTCGAACAACTCCCGCCGGAAGCAGCCGAACGGCACGGTGTCGACCCAGCGAGGGCCCGCGACGCCGATCCGGAAGTAGGCATTGCCCACGCCGAGCGGGTGCGAGAACGCCAGGGCGATGGCGCGCGCGACCGGCGTGTCATCGGCGGGGAGCGTCACGACGACGCCGCCGACGTTGTCCGCGCCGGTCTCTTGCAAGGCGGTCACGAGGCGGGAGACGTAGTCTCGCGGATACACGCCGTGCGCGTCCATGCGGATGATCACGTCGCCCGTCGCGACGCGAATCGCCATGTTGAGCGCGGCCGGCGTGATTCGCGCCGGATTGTCGAGCAACCGGACGAGAGGGTTACGCGCGGCAAGGCGCTCGACGATCTCACGCGTGCCGTCGTCGCTGCGGCCATCGGCCACGAGCACTTCCACCCGGTCCAGCGGGTAATCCATCGCCAGGACGGAGTCGAGGCACGCACCGATGTACGCCACCTCGTTCCGGCATGGCATCACGATCGACACGCGAGGACGCCCGTTCACGTTCACCATGTGAGCCGGTAATCGCGCAGCCAGAGCTCCAGGGCAAGGAGCGACACGAGCCGGCGGTACAACCCTTCGCGGCTGAGCGTGCCGACGTGGTCGCCCGCGCCCGCCTGGCGGAACGCGTGCAGCCAGGCGCGCACGATCGCGGGATCCACGCAGCCCCCGGTCCGCGCGTCGGGGCCGAGGAGCAGATCCTCGAGGGCGGTGTGCAGCTCGGGTGGGGCCATGACGTCGAGGGGAATGCTGAACCCGCGCTTGCCGGACTGGGCGACGTGGGCCGGCAGCCAGCGCGCCGCCAGGGCGCGCAACACTTGCTTGCCCTTGCGGCCGTCGGTCTTGAGCGCATGCGTCAGGGAGAGCCCCAGCTCGACGATGTGCTCATCCAACAGCGGGACGCGCACCTCGATCCCGGCGCGCATGCTCATCATGTCCACCTTGCGCAGCATTTGTGACGGCAAGCTCACCGCGAACTGACTCTCGGTCAGGCGCCGGGACAGCTGCTCGAGATCGGA
>DATHDT010000151.1:0-17640 GCA_035318905.1 Gemmatimonadales bacterium
CATCGTGAACTCGTTCTCCGAGCTGCAGCGCTGGCTCGCGGCCATGGAGCGCGTGTTCGAGGTGCTGGCGATGCCGAACGACAAGCCCGACCGCGCGGGCGCCGGCGACGCGCCGGCCGAGGTGCGCGAGGTGCGGTTCGAGAACGTCGATTTCGAGTACCGCGAAGGCCAGCCCGTCGTGAAGGATTTCAGCGTGACGGTGCCGGGCGGCTCCGTGATCGCCCTCGTGGGCCGCAGCGGCGCGGGCAAGACGACGGTCACGGACCTCGTAGCGCGCTTCCACGACCCCTCCCGCGGGCGGATCCTGCTCAACGGCCGCGACATCCGCGATCTGCGCCTCAAGACCTACCGCGGCCTCCTGGCGATCGTGCAGCAGGACGTCTTCCTCTTCGACGGCTCGGTGCGCGACAACATCGCGTACGGACGGCGCGATGCTACGGAAGCAGATGTGCTCGACGCGGCGCGCCGCGCCAACGCGCACGAGTTCATCACGCGGCTGCCGCAGCAGTATGAGACCTTCATCGGCGAGCGGGGCGTGAAGCTCTCCGGCGGCCAGCAACAGCGCCTGGCGATCGCCCGGGCGATCGTGGCGTCGCCGCAGATTCTCATACTGGACGAAGCCACGAGTAACCTCGACACCGAGAGCGAGCAGCTGATTCAGGCCTCGATGGCGACGCTGCTCGCGGGCCGCACCACGTTCATGATTGCCCATCGCCTCTCGACGATTCGCCGCGCCGATCTGATCCTCTTGATGGAGGATGGCCGAGTGATCGAGCGGGGGAGTCACGAAGAGCTGATGAATGCCCGGGGCGTCTATCACGGCATGGTGCTGCGTCAGATGGAATCGCATGGCGAAAACGTCGCCGAGGGCTGGCGCTGATCCTCGACACGTTCTCGACCGCGAGACTTGCAGCCGAGCGCCTCACACCCGGGCACCTTCCCGAAATCCGGCGCATGCATCGCGACGCCGCCGTCATGGCGCAGCTTGGCGGCGTGCGGGACGAACCACAGACCGCCGCCTACCTCGCTAAAAACCTCAAGCACTGGGATGAGCACGGCTACGGCCTGTGGATCCTGCGCGAGGTGGGAGGAGGGGAGCCCCCCCCCGTCGGTCGGGCGGTGCTGCGGCACCTGCTCGTGGACGGCGTCGATGAAGTCGAGGTCGGCTACGCCTTCTACCCCTCACACTGGGGGCGGGGACTCGCCACCGAGATCGCGACGGCGTGCCTCCAGTTGGGCCGCGCCGAGCTGGGCCTGACGACGATCGTAGCGGTCACGAGCCCCGAGAACCGCGCGTCACAGCACGTCCTGGAGAAAGTGGGGCTCGTCTACGAGCGCGACTTCACGCACGAGGGCGAACGGGCGGCGCTCTTCCGGACGCGCTGAGCGCCGCCGCGAAACGCCGCACGATCGTCCCGGCCGGCTCAATCCGGTCGATCCCCGCGACGCTCTTGCCGGCCTGCCAGTAGTCTTTGGACGACGCCTCGCGTGCGCCCCCGACGAGCGAGGCGCGCTTCAGCTGCCACGCCGAGCGGAGGGCGTAGATGGTGCGCATCCAGTGTTTTGTACGCCGGCCCCGCAGCATCCATCGCGCGATCGGCCCGGCCTTGAGGCCGATACGCTCGACGTACGGTGTCCTGATCACCGCCAACGGCACGCCGGTGACCCGCTCGGTGTGCACGATGTCCGACTCGTTCGCCGCGACGATGGCCTGCTTGTAGTCGTCGTGGGCGCCACACTCGTCGGTCGCGATGAAACGCGTGCCCATCTGGACGCCCGCGTATCCCAGCTCGAGCGCGGCGACGAACCCGGCTTCATCTCCGACGCCCCCGGCACACACCAACGGGACGCCCAGGTCGCCGAGCTCGTCGCGCAGCTGCGCGGCACTCTTCGGCCCCGCGTGCCCGCCGGCGCGATTGTTGACCGCGATCAGCCCGTGTACCCCGCCGGCGAGCCCCTTCTCGGCCCACTTTAGCTCCGTCACGTCGTGGTACACGATGCCTCCGGCCGGCGCGACCCGCTCCACCACCCACTTGGGGTTTCCGAGTGACGTGACGAAGAACCGCACCCCCTCTTCGAGCGCGACGTCCACCCACGCGCGCATCCGCTCGAGGTAGAATTTTGAGCTGCGCTCGATCAACACGTTCATCCCGATCGGTTTGTCGGAGAGACGGCGAATGAGACGCAGGCCCTCGCGCAGATCGTGGCGGTACACGTAGATCATCGACAGCGGCTGCACCACGCCGATGCCGCCGGCCGCCGAGACGGCGGCGACGAGCTCCGGGTTGGAGCAGGGGTACATCGCGCCGCAGATCAGCGGCACCTCGATGCCGAGCTGCCGCGTGAGGGGGGTGTCGAGCAGGGTCACTGGGGCTTGGGAGGCCTGAGCCGCCACCGGGCTGTGGCTCGCGCGACGACGTCACCTGCGGCGTCGGTCACGGAGACGGTTGCCTCCTGCTCCCGCTCCACGGTCACGTCGAGCCCACTCACGCGGCACTCGGCGATGAGGGGGCCGCGCACCTTCTTTTGATACGTGATAGAAAAACCGGTCACGATGCCCTGCACGCCTGGGGCGAGGCCGGCGAGGACGGCGAGCCCGCTCGCCATCTCGGCAACATTGGCGAGGGCCATGGCGTGGACCGACGCCAGATGATTGCGCACGCGGCGCCGGTCTCGCAGCGCCACGCGACAGAACCCGGGCTCGAGCACCTGCACGCGGGCGCCGATGGTGCCCGAGTAGGGTGTCATGCGGCCGAGCAGCCAGCTGAAGAGCGTCTTGCCCCCCGGAAGGGGAGCGAGACGCGCCCACAGCGTGCGCAGGCGTTCGCCGGGAGCGGGCATAGCCACGCCTGAATGTAGCGCCTACCTTCCGCGACGGAGGAAACCATGTCACCGCTGCTTTCCGCCGGGACGCCGGCCCCCGATTTCACGCTCCCCCGCGGACCAGGCGAGACCGTGCGCCTCGCCGATTCCCGCGGCCATCCCGTGATCCTCGCGTTCTATCCCGCCGACTGGAGTCCCGTGTGCGGGGACGAGCTCGGCGTCTTCAACGAGGTGCTGCCCGAGTTCCAGCGCTACCGCGCCGAGCTGCTCGGCATCTCGGTGGACGGCGTATGGTCTCACAAGGCGTATAAGCAGGCGCGCAAGTTCGATTTTCATCTGCTCGCCGACTTCGAGCCGAAGGGGAAGGTGTCGCGCCAGTACGGGGCGTACCGCGAACAGGATGGTTTCTCGGAGCGTGCGCTGTTCGTGCTCGACGGCGCTGGGGTCATTCGCTGGAGCTACCTGTCACCGGTGGCGGTCAATCCCGGCGCCGACGGCATCCTCGCGGCGCTCGAGGCGCTGCCATGACCGCGCGACTCACGCCCCCGGTCACCGCGCGCGACCACGCGCAGGGCCCTCCGGAGGCGCCGGTGACGCTCGTCGAGTACGGTGACTTCGAGTGCCCGCATTGCGGCCGGGCATATCCGATGGTGAAGGCCGTCCAGCGCAGCCTGGGGCAAAACCTGCGCTTTGTCTTTCGCAATTTCCCGCTCGCGAAGTCGCATGAGCACGCGGAACACGCGGCGGAGATGGCCGAGGCTGCGGGCCAGCAGGGCAAATTCTGGGAGATGCACGACCTGTTGTTCGAGCATCAGGATGCGCTGGAGGACGAGAACCTCGTCGCGTACGCGGCGTCGCTGGGGATCGATGCGGCGGGGGCAGCCGCGGCGCTGGTCGAGGGGACGTTCAGCGCTCGGGTGCGTGAGGATTTCGCGAGCGGCGCGAAAAGTGGTGTGAACGGTACGCCCACCTTCTTCATTAATGGGGCGCGGTACGACGGCTTGATGCACCCGACGGCGCTGCTCGAAGCGCTGGTGGCCGCGGCGACGCCGGAGTGAGGGTCCTCGTCGCCACGCGGGACCTGATGTTTCGCTCCAAGCTCGGCGCCGTTGTGCAGGCGGCCGGCGCCGAAGGGACGCGCGACGAGGCCGCCGCGGACCTGGTGGTCCTGGATGTCGAAGCGCCTGGAGCGGTAGAACGAATCCGGGGCCTCGTCGGCCAGGGTGTCGCCGTGCTGGCGTTCGGACCGCACGTGCAGACTGACCTGCTGCGCGCGGCCCGCGAGGCCGGCGCGACGGCTGTGCCCAACTCCCAGGTGGAAGACCAGCTACGCCGCAGTATCTTTCCCGAACCATGACGCACACTACGACCGTCACGTTGCCCCCCGCCGAGGTGCTGCAGCGCGTCCAGATTTTTTTTGCCGAGCGCGTGCCCAACGCCGCGGCGTTCGTGGAGCAAGCGGGACCTCGGTTCGTGGTGCTCCGCGGACAGGGTGGTGAAGAAGTGGTATTCAGCGCGTGGGAGGACAACGGCGTGACGCGGGTGCGCGCGTCGACGCTGTTCTTCGATCAGGCCGTCGACCGGTTCTTCACGACGCTGCCCCTCGCGTCGGCCGTGGAAGTCGCATGACGGCCGTGGCCCCCCCCCAGCGCTTCGCTGTGCGCGTGATGGTGACGCCCGTGTGGGACCAGGTGTTCCTCCCCGTCGACGGCAGCACGACCGTTGCCCAGCTCAAGCGCGAGGCCCTCCGGGCTGCCCTCAAGCGCTCGGTCTTCGACGAGAGCGCCTACATCGTCAAGTTTCGCGGTGCCGGCGTGCTCGATGAGTCGGTGACGCTTCGGGCCCTCGGCGTCGTGGCCAACGCGCCGTTCATCGTGCTGCCGGCGCGGCGCCAACCGGTGCGGTGAAGACGCCAAGCCGGACCCTCACGACCGCGGCCGTCGGCTTCTTGTTGCTCGACGCGGTGCTCTTCGCCTTCGCCGCGATCACGTTCTCGAGACCCTGGCTCTTTCTCCCCGCCGCGATTTGTCTCGGCGCGGGCGCGATGGTCGTGCTCGCGTGGCGACGCTACCGCCGCACGCTGCTCGAGTTGGAGGAGGCGCGCCGCGACATGCGGCGACAGGTGGAAGAGCTCCGCGATCTCCTGCACAGCAAAAACCTCTCGAATTGAATCATCCATGACGGCGGTCGTTTGGCACCCCGCTTGCCGGAAGCACTACGGCGGCGCGGGGCACCCGGAACGTCCACAACGCATCGAAGCGGTGCTCGACGCGCTCCGCGCCCCCGACATGGAGTCCTTCGTCACGCTGCGCGAGGGCGTCCCGGCATCGCGCGCGGCGCTCGAACGCGTCCATTCCGCCGCCCACATCGACCGGCTTGAAACGATGGCCGCCGCGGGCGGCGGGGCGCTGGACGCCGATACGTTCCTCGGGCCCTCGAGTTGGGAGAGCGTGCTCGCCTCCGCGGGCGTGGCGCTCACGGCGGTGGAGCAGGGGATCGCGTCGGGGACGGCATTCGGTGCCACGCGGCCGCCGGGGCACCACGCGCTCGCCGCGCAGTCCATGGGCTTTTGCTTCGTCAACAACGTGGTCATCGCGGCGCGCCACGCGCAAACGCTCGGATGTGCACGGGTCCTCATTGTGGATTGGGACGTCCATCACGGCAACGGCACACAGGCCCTCGTCGAAGCCGATCCGTCGATTCGCTTCGTGTCGATGCATCAGTATCCGTGGTATCCCGGCACCGGGGCCGCGGACGAACGAGGCGTCGGCAACGTGTTCAACGTGCCGCGGCCGGGAGGCCTGCCCCGCGCGACGTACGTGCGCGACTTGTTGGCGGCGGTGGACGCCGCGCTCACGGGTTGGCAGCCGGATCTCCTCATCGTCTCGGCCGGATTCGATTCGCTCGCGGGAGATCCGCTCGGTGAGTTCACGCTCGAGCCCGACGACATCACGCAGTGGACCGAAGCGTTGCGCGAGCGGATGCAGGGACGCCCGGTCGTCGGCGTGCTGGAGGGCGGGTACCGGCTCGATCTGTTGGCCAAGGGGGTGAGTGCGCACGTCCGCGCGCTTGCCTGACCCGCGTGCCGTCCTATACTTCAGATGTGACCGCCCCCCCTGCCGCTCCGCCGCCGCAGGCCTCCAAGCACTGGCCCAGCAGCCTCTACCGCCGCCCCGACGGTACGCTGGAGCAGGACATTGCGCCCGCCCGCATCCGCGAGATCGTGCAGAGCGGTGAAGGCGAGCTGTGGGTCGACATCGATAGCACGAGCATGCACCAGCATGCGCTGCTCGAGAAGGTGTTCGAGTTCCACCCGCTGTCGATCGAAGACACCCTTTCTGTCGGCACGCGCGTCAAGCTCGAGGAATACCCGCGCTACGTCTTCGTCGTGATGGCGGGCGTGCGGTTCGACGAGGGAACCCCTGATCCGTTCGATCTCGAGACCGTCAACCTGTACTTCTTTCTCGGCAAGAACTTCCTCGTCACTGTGCACGCGGTCTCCCACAAGACGTGTCTGGCGGCACGGGAGCGTCTCATCCGCAACCCGGAGCTGTTCGCGCGCGGGGCCGAGATGACGATGCACCACATCATCGACCAGGCGGTCGACGCGTACTTCCCGCTCGTCGAGCAGCTCAATACGATGGTGGACACGCTGGAGGAGCGGCTCTTCGAGCAGTTCGACGAGAAGCTGATCCACGAGATCTTCAAGGCCAAGCGTGCGGCGTTTTCTTTCCGGCGGCACGTCGGCCCGCTGCGTGAGGTGCTCAACATCCTCACCAATCGCCCCTGTACGTTCATCCGTTCAGAAACCCAGCTCTATTACCGCGACGTCTACGACCACACGATCCGCATCATGGAGTCGCTCGACACCGTCCGGGACCTGCTCGCCGGCGTGCTCGAGACCTACCTGTCCCAGACCTCCAACCGGATGAACAAGGTGATGAAGCAGCTGTCGATCGTGGCGACGATCGCGCTGCCCCTGATCGTGGTCGGCGGCGTCTACGGCATGAACTTCAGCCAGATGCCGTTTACGCACTCCCCGTTGGGGTTTTACGGCGCGCTCCTGTCGATGGTCGCCGTCTCGGGCGTGATGCTGTGGGTGCTCAAGAAGAACAAATGGCTCTGAAGCTCGTCGTCGAGCAGTGCGGCATCACCACCAAGCACCCCTTCGTCATCGCCCGTGGCTCGACGAACGGCTACAAGCGCGCCTGGATCCGCCTCGTGGACGAGGACGGCGTGGAGGGATGGGGGGAGGCCGATCCATCGTCCTACTACGGCGAGACGCTCGAGACCGTCCTCGCCGCGTTCGCCAAGCTTGCCGCGCACCTGCCGCAGGATCCCTTCGATCTCGAGGCCGCCGAGGCGCGGTTCGCCCAGGTGGCTCCGCAACATGCCTCCGCGCGGGCCGCCCTCTCCGCGGCCCTGCACGACCTCGTCGGCAAGCGCCTCGGCCAGCCGCTGTGGCGCCTGTGGGGTCTCGATCCGCGCAAGACGCCGATGACGTCGTTCACGATCGGCCTCGATTCGCCGGAGCGGATGCGCGACAAGGTGAAGGAAGCCGCGGCGTATCCGATTCTCAAGGTCAAGCTGGGGACCGATCGGGACGAAGAAATCCTCAAGACGATCCGCCGGGCCACCGACAAGCCGGTGCGGGTGGACGCGAACGCGGGATGGACCGTCGCGCGCGCCAAGGAGATGATCCCGATCTTGAAGGAGCACGGCGTCGAGTTCCTCGAGCAGCCGCTCCCGCCCGGCGATCTGGACGGGCTCGCCGACGTGCACCGCGTCGCGCGCAAGCACGACCTCCCCGTCGTGGTGGACGAGAGCTGCATCGTCGCCGCCGACATCCCACGGCTCGCGGGCAAGGTCGACGGCATCAACATCAAGCTCGCCAAGTGCGGCTCGCTGCGCGAAGCGCTGCGGATGATCGCGACGGCGCGGGCCCACGGCATGCTCGTCATGGTCGGCTGCATGATCGAGACCTCGCTCGGGATCACGCCGGCGGCACACTTCACGCCGCTCGTGGACGCCGCCGACCTCGACGGCGCGGCGCTCACCGTCGATGATCCGTTCGTCGGCGCGAGCGTCGCAGGGGGGCAGATCCGCCTGCCGACCGAGCCGGGGCTCGGCGTCCGGCGGCGATGACCGACTCGGCGCGCTACGCCGAGGTCGTCCTGCCCGTACCGGTCTCCCGCGCCTACACCTACCAAATCCCCGACGCCCTGGAGGACCGCGTGGTCCCCGGCGCGCGCGTCGTGGTGCCGGTGCGGCGCGGCCAGGTGATCGGCGTCGTCACGGCCGTCAGCGATCAGCCGTCAGCGGTCAGCGACATCAAACCCATCTCGGCCGCACCTGACGACCTGCCGGCCCTCTCGCCCGCCTTGCTCGAGTTGGGACGCTGGATGTCCGACTACTACGGTGCTCCGCTCGGGCTGGCGTTGCGCGCGATCCTGCCTGGCCCCCTGTGGAGCGTGGCGCGGCCGGCGGGACCCGGCGAGGCGGCAGAACGCGTCCTGGCCCTCACGCAACGCGTCGAGTCCTTGCTGGAGCGGGAGCGGGTCTTCAAGCGGGCTCCCAAGCGGCGCGCTGCGTATGAGGCCGTCGAAGCGCTCGGCGGTTCAGCGCCCATCCGCCATCTCACCGATCAACTGCACCTGTCGGACAGCGTGATCAACGGGCTCGTGAGTCAGGGGCTCGCGCGCATCGATCGCCACACCGAGACGCGCGACCCTTTTGCCGCGCTCTCGTCTCCCCCGCCACTCGCGCTCACCGCCGACCAGCAGCGAGTCGTCGCGGCAGCGCGCAGCACCCCTCCGGACACGCCCGTCCTGATCCACGGCGTCACCGGCTCCGGGAAGACCCTGGTGTACCTGGACCTGCTGCGCGGCATCGTGTCGGAGGGGCGAGGCGCGATCCTGCTCGTGCCGGAGATCGCGCTGACGCCTCAGACCGTCGCTCGCGTGCGCGGAGTCTTCGGAGACCAGGTCGCGGTGCTCCATTCGGGCCTGTCGGATGGTGAGCGGGCCGACGCCTGGCGTGCGCTGCGCCGCGGCGAGCGACGCGTCGCGGTGGGGCCGCGCTCCGCCGTATTCGCGCCGGTGCAGCGGCTCGGCGCCATCGTCGTCGACGAGGAACACGATCCGAGCTACAAACAGGGCACGGCGCCGCGCTACCATGCGCGCGATGCCGCCGTCGAACGCGCGCGCCTCGAAGGGGGGGCCCGCGTGATCCTGGGGAGCGCCACGCCGTCGCTCGAAACGCTCGACCTCGCCGGGCGGGGCCGCGTGGCGACACTGGCGCTGCCCGAGCGCGTGGGCGCGCGGCCCCTCCCACCCGTCGAGGTGATCGATCTCAAGACCGCGCCACGGGTGCCTGAGGCGGGCGCCATTCCCTGGACAGAGGCGTTGGACGGCGCGGTGAGTGGAGCCTTGGCACGCGGCGAGCAAACCATACTGCTGCTGAACCGGCGCGGCTTCGCGACGTTCGTGCAGTGTCCCGCGTGCGGCAACGTGCCGGGTTGCCCCCAATGCGCGATCGCCCTCACCGTGCATCAAACCCCGGCAGCGCTGCGATGCCACTACTGCGGACATCAGCAACCCGTGCCGGAGATCTGCGTGGTCTGTGGCCACGCCACGCAGCGACTGCGCGGCCTCGGTACGCAGCAGCTGGAGCACTTTGTGGCCGCTCGGTTTCCGGCGGCGCGCATCGCCCGGATGGACCTCGACACGACCAGCACCAAATGGTCGCACCACCACATCCTCGAGCGTGTCGCGCGCGGGGAGGTCGATATCCTCCTCGGCACGCAGATGATCGCGAAGGGACTCGATTTCCCGAACGTGACGGTCGTGGGCGTCGTGGACGCCGACACCGGGCTGCATTTCCCCGATTTCCGGGCCGCCGAGCGCACGTTTCAGCTCGTCGCGCAGGTGGCGGGGCGCGCGGGGCGGGGGCCGCGAGGGGGGCGGGTGTACGTGCAGACCCGGTCCCCCGACCACCACGCCATCCGGGCTGCCGCGGCGCATTCCATGGGAGCGTTCGCCGCAGCGGAGCTGCCGCATCGCACGCCCCCCAATCCGCCCTATCCGCCCAGCGTCGGTCTCGTGCGCTTCGTGGTCTCGGGGCGTGAGCAGGCCCGCACGGCCGCCCTCGCCGACCGTGTAGCCGCCTGGCTGCGCCGTGCGGGGACGGAGCGCCTCGAAGGCGCGCTGACCGTGCTGGGACCCGCCCCGTGCCCGATCACGCGGCTCCGGGGCCTGTGGCGCTGGCACGTGCTGGTCAAGGCGGCGGAGGCGCGGGCGCTCGGGCGCGTGGTGCGGGCCTGGCGCGCGAAGTCACATCGCGCGGTAACGGTCGACCGCGATCCCGTGTCGCTCTTGTGAAAGCGCTTTCATTCCGGGTATTTTCACCCCCCTGTGAGTCGCCCCCGGTTCCAATACCGACCGCCGAACTTCGACGCACCGCCCTTGTCGGGGGCACCGGAAGCGCGGTTCGAGTCCGCACCCGCCGACGGGGTTCTCCCCGACGGTTTTTTTTCGACCACGAACCTGCCGACCTACTTCAAGGTGGGAGGGGCGTGGCGCCGTCCCCGGCTGCCCCGTATGGATTGCGTGATCGTCCACCACGCGCCCGACGACCTCGTCGTGACCGAGCCGCGCCGAGTGCGCAAGGGCGAGCGCGTGGCGGTGGGCGAGAACGAGGACGGCAGCGAGGGGATCTACGTCCACGGCGAGGGATTCCTGGGCGGCCGGCACAGCGCCAACGAGTTCGGGTTTATGCAGACCGAGGTGTCGCGGGAGCGGCCGGTGGACTACGCGGTGCTGGCCGAACTGCTCGGCGAGGAGAAGCAGCGCGGCGGCAAGCTGTTGTGGGTGATCGGCCCCGCCCTGGTCCACGCCCGGGCGCGCGAGGACATGATCTGGTTCATCCAAAACGGCTACGTGAGCGCATTGCTCGGCGGCAACGCGGTGGCGGTGCACGATCTCGAGGCGGCGATCTTCGGGACGACGCTCGGGATGTCGAGCTCGGGCGAAGGCGTGGAGGGTGGGCACGCGCTCCACATGCGCGCGATCAACGCGATCCGCCGTGCCGGCTCGATCGCCGCGGCGGTGCGCCAGGGTCTGGTGACGGGCGGGATCATGCACGCGCTGACGACGCAGGGCGTGCCCTACGTGCTGGCGGGATCGATTCGTGACGACGGCCCGCTGCCCGAAGTCCTCTCCGACACGCTGGCCGCCCAGGACGCCATGCGCGCCTTCACGGTGCAGGCGACCTTCGCCGTCTTCGTCGCCACGGCGCTGCACGCGATCGCGGTGGGGAACATGCTCCCCGCGTTCGTCGATTCGCCCAGCCCCGACGGCGTCCGGCCCCTCACGACGATTTGCGTGGACCAGACGGAGTTCGTGGTGAACAAGCTGCGCGACCGCGGCACCCATCAGGCCTATGGCGTCGTGACGAACGCACAGGACTTCATGCACGTCCTGCGATTCTATGTGGAGCGATGGGAGCAGGCTCGGACCCCCGCGTCCCTTTCCCGGTAGCCCCGGGGCAGGGTCCGGGGTGGGCCAAGGTCGCGGCGGCCGTGGAGGCGGAAATGCCGCCCGCCGAGATCGAGGCTCTGTACCTGTTCCGGCCGATCAAGCGGGAGGGGCGGGAATGGGGGACGGCGGTGGTGACCCGCAAGAGCGGGGAAGCCCGGTTGCGCGTTTACACGGCGAAATACATGCTCATCGTCCGCGGCAAGGACCGGGGACAGGCGAAGGTAGAGTTGAAGGAAGTGGGCCTCAGCCCGGCCGAGGTGCTGGCCGAGGTCATGCAGGCCGCGGCGGACCGCACCGGAGACTCGGAGCCGCCGGTGGAAGTCGCTCCGGGAACGTGGTATGAAGGTTGACAGCAATCTTTTTCGCGAGGTAGTGAGTTGATCGACTCACGAATGTTTATCCCGACCAAGGCCTTTCTCACCAAGGGCGTCGGTCGGCACAAGGAAAAACTCACGAGCTTCGAGATGGCGCTGCGGGACGCGCACCTCGCCAATTTCAATCTGGTGCGCGTCAGCTCGATTTTCCCGCCGCATTGCGAACTGGTCGACCGCGAGGAAGGGCTGAGCATGTTGAAGCCCGGCCAGGTCCTCTTCACCGTCGTCGCGGAGTCGGCGACCAACGAGCCGAGCCGCCTCGTCGCGGCGTCGATCGGCCTCGCGCTGCCCGCCGACCCGTCGCACCACGGGTACATCTCCGAGCATCACAGTTACGGTCAGAACGAGGTGGCGGCCGGCGAATACGCCGAGGATCTGGCCGCCTCGATGCTGGGCACCGTGCTGGGCGTGCCCTTCGATCCGGACAAGGCGTGGGACGAGCGCCGCGAGCAGTGGCTGCTCTCGGGGGAGATCGTCCGCACGATGAACGTGACGTCGACGGCCGAGTGCGGCGAAGACGGGCGCTGGACGACGGTGGTGTCGGCCGTTGCGTTCTGCGGATAGCGTCTCGTTCGTCGTCGCATTCACCGCGGGGCTGCTGAGCTTTCTTTCTCCCTGCGTGCTGCCGTTGATTCCGAGCTACATCGGTTTCTTGACGGGGATGTCGCTGGACCAGATCGAAGGGCGTCGCGGAGCCGCGGTACTGCATGGGCTCTGGTTCGTCGCGGGATTCAGCCTCGTGTTCGTGCTGCTCGGGGCGGCGGCCTCCGCGGTGGGGAACCTCCTCCGCGATGAGCAGGTATGGCTGGGGCGCATCGGGGGGGTGCTGATCATCCTCTTCGGTCTGTATCTGATCGGCGTGCTGCGCCCCGCGTTCCTGATGCGCGAGCGGCGCATCCAGTTGAGTAACAAACCGCTGGGGTACCTCGGCTCGGCGGTCGTGGGGGTCACGTTCGGCGCCGCCTGGACGCCCTGTATCGGGCCCATTCTCGGCGCCATCTTCACACTCGCCGCCACCCGCGCCAGTCTCGGCGCCGGCATGGCGTTGCTCGGGGTGTACGCGCTCGGCCTCGCCGTTCCGTTCCTCGTGACGGCGTTGGCGCTCGACCGGTTTCTCGGCTGGTTCCAGCGGTTCCGCCCCTATCTCGTCTGGGTGGACCGCACCGCGGGTGCGCTGCTGATCGTGCTCGGCATTCTGTTGGTGACCGACCGCTTCACGCTGCTCGCGGGGTATCTGCAGGGCCTGACGCCCGATTTCCTAAGGAGCAGACTATGACCATGCGACAGACGATCGCACTGCTGCTGAGCCTCGGATTGCTCGGCGCGTGCGCCAAGGGCGAGAACGCGAGCAACGCGTCCGCCGATTCCACGGCTCGGAATCTGACCCTCGCGCCGGCCGATTCATCGGCCGCGATGCGCGACGCTCCGGCCACGCCGCCCGCGGCCGCCACCCAAACGACCACGGCGCCGCCGTCCCGGCCGGCCGTCGAGCGGCCCAGGCCGCCCGCGGCCCCCGCGACGCTGTCGCTGGCAGCGGGATCGCATTTCGACATGGCGGCGACCGATACGATCACGTCGCGTACGGCCAAGGCCGGCGATGCCTTCACGGCGCGCGTGGTCGAGGACGTCCGCAACGCGGCCGGCAAGGTGGTGATTCCCGCAGGCTCGTCGGTCAGTGGCACGATCACCGAGGTAAAGCCCGCGCCGAACCCCAACACCCCGGGGACCCTGACGCTGGCGGTGTCGAGCGTGACGATCCGCGGCACCAACTACCCGCTCGATGCGACGATCGATTCGCTCGAGACGGTGCATAAGGGGCGCGGCATCACGACGGGCGACGCAGCGAAAGTCGGCGCCGGCGCCGTCGCGGGCGCGGTGCTCGGGCGGGTCATCGGCGGCAACAAGCGCGGCACGATCATCGGCGGGATCGTGGGCGGCGCCGTCGGTGCCGGCGTGGCCCAGACGAGCAAGGACTCGGACATCGTGCTGCCGGCCGGCGCGCACATCGTGGTGACGGTGAATAAGCCGCTCACCGTGAAAGCGAGCTGAGGCCGCTATGAGCGTACGCGCGAAGCTGTCGACGATGATGTTCCTCCAGTTTTTCATCTGGGGCGCCTGGTATACGACGATTGCCGTGTACATGACGCATCACGGGATGGCGACGCTGACACACTGGCCGTACACGGTCAATCCGATCGCGGCGATCGCTGCCCCGTTCTTTCTAGGACTCGTGGCCGACCGCTATTTCGCGACAGAGAAGGTCCTGGGCGTGCTCCACGTGCTGGGCGGGATCGTGATGTTCGCGGTGCCCCAGGCGACGGGCGCGCCCACCGCGTTCATTGTGCTGCTGCTCGTATACAACCTGTGTTACATGCCCACGCTGGGTCTCGCCAACAGTCTGGCGTTCCATCATATCCAGTCGCAGGAGCAACAGTTCCCGTTGATCCGGGTGTTCGGCACGGTAGGCTGGATCGTGGCCGGGCTCTTCATTAGCTACGTGCTCGGTCCGCTGTCGGGGGCCGTCGCGGAGCAGACGCCGCTTCCGATCTACAGTACGGCGACGGCGAGTATCATCCTAGGAATCTTCAGCTTCACGCTGCCGCACACGCCGCCGCCCGGCGCCGGGCAACCGGTCTCGCTGCGCAGCATCGTCGGGCTCGACGCGTTGAAGCAGTTGGGCGGTCGCGCGTTCTACGTTTTCATCGCGGCCTCCCTGCTGCTGTGTATCCCGCTCGCGGCCTACTACAATTTCACGCAGCTCTTCCTGGGCGACGCCGGCGTGACAAAGATCGCGGCAACGCAGACGTGGGGGCAGATCTCGGAGACGGGCTTCATGCTGCTGATGCCACTCTTCTTCGCGCGGCTGGGTGTGAAAAAGATGCTGCTCCTCGGCATGGGAGCGTGGGTTCTGCGGTACGGCCTCTTCGCGATTGCGGCGCCCGGCGCCATCTTCCCGCTCATCCTCATCGGGATCCTGCTGCACGGGGTTTGCTACGACTTCTTCTTTGTGACGGGTCAGATCTACGTCGACAAGAAGTCGACGCCGGCGGTGCGCGGTCAAGCGCAGGGGTTCCTCGTGCTCGTCACGTACGGCGTCGGCATGCTGATCGGCGCGCAGGTGGCGGGCAATGTTTACAAACGGATGCTCGGGGGAGCGGCCAGCATGACCCTGGACCGGTGGCCCGACTTCTGGGTGCTCCCGGCCGGGTTCGCGGCGGTGATCCTGATTCTGTTCGCGCTGCTGTTCCCCTCGCCGAAGGCTACGGCCTCCGGTAGTTGACATCGAGGATCGCGAGCCGCTTGAGGTGAGTCGTGAGGCGCGCGCTGAAGTCCGCGAAGTTCTTGCGGTCGGCGCGCGTCCACACCACCTCGGCGAGCGCGCAAAGCCGCGGGAACACCATGTACTCGGCCTGGCGTGAGTCGGGGATGTACTCGGTCCACATCTGGCCCTGCGCGCCGAGGACGTGACTCCCCTCCGCGGGCGTCAGCGCCGCGGGGACGGGCTCGTACGCGTAGACGGTGTCGATCGGCAGGTACCCGCCGATGGCCAGCGGTTCGCTCACTGTGTCGAGGGTCTGGTAATGATCGAAGTAGGTGTGTGAGCCAGGCGTCATCACCACGTCGTGCCCCGCCTGCGCCGCCGCAATCCCGCCGTCGGTCCCGCGCCACGACATGACCACCGCGTTCGGCGCGAGCCCGCCTTCCAGGATCTCATCCCAGCCGATCAGCACGCGTCCCTTCGACGTCAAGAACGTGTCCATCTGATGGATGAACCAACTCTGCTTCGCGGCGGCAGCTTCGGGTGTCATGCCGAACAGCGCGATCCATTGCTCCTTGTCGGCCTCGTCACCGCCGATGTGGATCCAACGGCTCGGGAAGAGCGCCAGCACCTCAGTGAGGACGTCCTGGTAGAACTGGATCGTCGCGTCTTCGGGCTTCAGGATGTTCGGGGAGACGCCCCACCGCGTCCACACCGCAATCGGGCTGCCGGTATTCCCGAGCTCCGGGTACGCGGCGATCGCCGCCTGGGAGTGCCCGGGCATCTCGATCTCGGGCACGACGGTGACGAAGCGCGCCCGCGCGTAGGCCACGATTTCACGCACGTCGTCCTGCGTGTAGAACCCGCCGTGCGCGCGCCCGTCGAAGGTCCACTTGGTCGAATCCGCGCGATCCGGCCGGCCCACGATGGTCTGCGCGCGCCAGGCACCGACCTCCGTGAGGCGCGGGTACTTGAGGATCTGGAGGCGCCAGCCCTGGTCGTCGGTGAGGTGCCAGTGGAAGCGGTTGAGTTTGTGGAGGGCCAGCAGGTCGATGTACTTCTTCACGAAGGCCGTCGGCATGAAGTGGCGCGACACGTCGAGGTGGGCGCCACGCCACGCGAAGCGCGGGGAGTCCTCGATCGATACCGAGGGAATGCGCCACCGCACCCCGTCGACCCGGGCCTGGCGGAAGATCTCGGGCGGGAGGAGCTGCCGCAGCGTTTGTACAGCATAGAAGGCGCCCGCCGGCTGGTAGGCGCGGATCGTGATCGCGGCCGGCGTGACCGTGAGGCGATAGCCTTCTTCGCCGAGCCGGGCGAGCGACGTGTCCGTGCGGATCGAGATCGCCCCTCCCGACGAGCGGACCGAAAGCCGGTAGCCGGTCGCCGGGGCCACGTAGTCGGCGAGTGCGTACCCGACGTCGCGGCTCGCGGCATCCGTCGCGATCACGGTGCCGGCCGAGAGCACGAACTGTCCCAGGGTGCGCGTGAGACGGACGGGTTGAGGGATGACGGAGAGGCTCGAGTCCTGAGCGGGGACGACGAGCGCTAGCGCAGTAAGGAGAGCGATGGACATTTTGCAAAGGTGACGATCCCCAGAGGACTCCACAAGACGCTCGGTTTGCTCGAGTACTTCACGTTCGGCTTCGGCAGTATGGTCGGGGTGGGGTGGCTCGTGTTGATGGACGATTGGCTCGGCCGCGGCGGTCCCGGCGGCGCGATGCTCGGGTTTCTCCTCGGCGGCATCCTTCTCCTGCCCATAGCGCGGACTTACGCGCGGCTGGTGCGCGACATACCCGATGCGGGCGCGGAGATCGCGTACACGGAGCGGGTGTTCCCGCCGTTCCTGAGCTTTGCCTCGGGTTGGGTAATGGTGCTGGCCTACGCGATCGTGTGCCCGTGGGAAGCGGCGGCGATCGGCAACCTCCTGGCGCGCGTCTTTCCGGCGATGAATGCGCTGCCTCTCTACGAGGTCGCCGGAAAGGTGATTACGGTGCCACGGCTCGCGGCCGGCCTGATCCTGACGGTCGTCGTGACGGTGGTGAACTACCGCGGCATTCGGCTGAGCGGGCGGTTTCAAAATGTGACCACGCTCGGCCTCCTGGCCTGCTTCGGCGTGTTCACGCTGCTCGGCTTCGCGCGCGGGAGCTCCGCGACCGCGGCTCCCTTGTTTGCGGACGCGGGCCCGCTGCTCTCGACGATCCTCGTGCTGCAGATCGTGCCCTATTTCATGACGGGGTTCGAGTCAGTCGCCAAGGGATCGGAGGAGGCCCGCGTGGGATTCGACACGCGCCACTTCGGCCGCGCCATCACGCTCGCGGTGGTCGCCGGCAGCGCGTTCTACGTCCTCATCGTCGGTGCCGTGTCGTTTGTGTATCCGTGGCGCGACTTGGTAGGGAGCCACCTCGGCACCGAAGCCGCGTTCGCGCGGGCGTTCGGGTCGCGCTGGATCGCGCAGCTGATCCTTGTGGCGGCGTTTCTCTCGCTCTTCAAGGTGATGAACGGCAACTTCGTCGCCGCGACGCGGATGCTCTTCGCGCTGGGACGGCGCGGCTTGGTGCATCGCTCGCTGGGATCGGTACACGAGCGGTTCGAGACTCCGCGGGTGGCGGTCGTCCTAATGGCCGCGCTCACCGCCGCGGCGGCG
>DATHDT010000152.1:0-6630 GCA_035318905.1 Gemmatimonadales bacterium
TCGGCGATATCTTGTCGCGGATGCAGGATGTCAGTATCAACGTCCCCGGCATCCAGAACGCACAGGTCACCGGCGGCCTTCGGCCCTCCGCGATGGGTGACGTGGCTCGCACGTCGAACGCCCTACTCGCCAAGCAAGCGCTGATGAAGCAACTCGAGGGGGACAGCTTCTCCGGGGGCAATCTGCTCCAGGCCCCGCAACAGAGCGCGATGCCGCAGGGGAACGCCCTCGACAGCCTGCTCCAGTATGGCGGGATGGCGGGGTCGATGGCTGGGGCGGTCATGGGCGCGCAGACGCCGGGACAGACAATCAACCTGCCCGACGCGCCGGCGGCGGAAAACTCGTCGTACGTGCCGAAACCGACAGGGGCGGACACGGAGGAGCTCCAGCGGCTGATCGCGCTCCTCGGACAGCAGCAGGGAGGGTTCGAGTAATGGCGGGCCTCGGGCTCGGCGCGGGGTACGGCGCGGGGGCGATGAGCGGCACGCTGGGGGACATCCTCAAGCAGAAGTTTCTCGAGCAGATTCAGAAACAGAAGCTCGCCGAGGACATCCGGCAAGCGAACCTGCAACACGAGTTTCAGAGCGCGCAGCTCGGCCAGAACCAGCAGCGGATCGGCCTCGAAGGGCAAAAGCTCGGCGAGGACCGGCGGCAGTTCGACATCGGCAGCGGGCAAGCGCAGCAGCGGATCGGCCTCGACACGCAGAAATTCGGACTGGAACAAGAGGCGCAGCCCGTGCGCTTGAAGTATCAGCAGGCGCAGGCCGACGAACTCGCGCGGAAGCCAGTCGCAGAACAAGAGGAGCGCAGCTTCATCACCGGACGCGACACCGCGCAAGGCGCGCAGCGGATGAAGGAGATCGGCGCCAGCGGGGCGAATAGTCTCGCCGTCGCGCGGGAGGGGACCTCGCGTGAACGGGCCGCCGACTGGCAGATCGTCGATACGCCGACGGGCGGCAAGGTGCGCGTGAATCGCATCACCGGCGAGGAAGTGCCGTTGGCACAGGCGGGGAAGGCCGGGGCAGGCGCGGGAGGGAAAGGCGCCGTCAGCGAGGAGTACGCGAAAGAGCGGCAGCGTCGTATCGTGCAATCGGTCGACGAAATGATGAATCAGACCGATTGGACAACGGTCGGCCCAGCCGCCTATGCCTCCGGTGTCCCCGGCACGCCCGCGCTCGCGTTCAAGAAGCAAATGGAGACGTTGCACTCGAATATCGCTTTCGGCGAACTCGCCGAGATGCGCGCGGCGAGTAAGACCGGCGGCGCGTTGGGACAGGTGTCCGACAAGGAAGGGACGCTCTTGCAATCGACCCTCGGGGCGCTCGACCAGAAGATGAGTCCCGAGCAGTTCAAGGGGCAACTCGCCAAGATCAAGCAAACGCTCGCGACATGGAACGCAGCGAAGGCGGCCGATGCGGCGGCGAAAAAATCAACGGGTGGTCTCGGCGTGACCACGGCCGGCGGCAGCGAGACGCCCGATCAGCGACTGGCGCGACTGAAGGCCATCGCGGAAGGCAGCAAGTAAGTGCCCGACATCGACGCCCAGGTGCATCGCCTGATGGCCGCTGGTGCCAGCGACGATGACATTGTGTTTTTCCTCAAGAATCAGCCGAAGGTCGATGCACCGTCGAAGCCCGCGATGCCGCCGCCCGATCCGGCGCCGGGGTTCCTTGATCGCATGGGGGCGCTCGCCAGCAATCCGGGCGCGGGCAAGGCCGCGCAGGCCGGCGCCGCCCTGATGTCCTACGTCGGGAAGAATCCCGTCCAAGCTGGCGCCATGGCGGGTGGGCTGGCGACCGCACCGTTCACCGGCGGCCTGTCGATTCCCGCGGCGATGGCGGCAACCGGCATGGCGAGCGCCGCAGGCGCAGGCGCTGGAGCACTCACAAAGCAAGCGGTGACCGGCGAGGCCGATCCGAACCTCGGGCAAACAATGGCCGTCCAAGGGGCGCTCGGGGCCGGCGGTGAAGGCGTGGGTCAAGTCGTCGGGCGAGGGGCCGCCATGCTCGGCAAGGGGCTCTATCGCGCGGCGGCGCTCCCGATCAAGCAGTTCGGCAAGTACGGCGACCAGATTCAGCAAGGGCTCGACCGGGGCGTGCTTGTGAGTCAAGGCGGCCTCGCCAAAGCGACCCGCCTCAAAGACGCCGCGCAAACGACCAAGGCCGACGCCCTCGCCCTCCGCGGTCGGCTGGGCGTGGTGCACGACGCCGGCGCCATCGCGAGGGACGCGGGCGGTCCGCTCGCGGCCGACGCCGCGAAGATGAGTCGCGCTGGTTACGGCGACCGCAGCGGGGCGTACGCCGACCAGTTGAGCGAGTTCGTCGCGCAGAATCCGCAGGGGTCGCTCACGCCGACCGCGCTCGACGAAGTCAAACAGACCTGGGACAACGCCGCCGGTCCTGCGTTTCAGAAGATGCGCATGAAAGAGTCGCTGTCGCCCAGCGACCGCTACACGGTCGAAATGACCGGCGCGGCCCGTCGGGCGCAAGAGAGCGCGGTCCCCGGCTATACGGCGATGAACCGCGAGATCATGACCAATGAAGGCTTGCGGCGCATGGTCAACCGGCGCGTCAATCCGACGGCTGGCGGCGGCAATCAAGGGCTTGAAAACGCGATGACGATGGCGGCGACCGCGATGGCGGGCCCCGCCGCGATTCCCGCCCGGCTCGCGATGTTGCCGCCCGTGCTCTCGGCCGCCGGCATTGCCGCCTACAAAGGCGCGAAGCTCGGACAGCCCGGAGCGACGGCGGTGCTCAAGGCGCTGCTGGCGATGCTAGGACCGAACGGCCAGCAGGAACAGCAGCAGGCCCCCGAGGAGTAGCGCGATGATGACGAGCACAACCCAGATCCGCGCCAGCCACATCGTCTCATCCGAGGGATCGTCGTCCATCTCGAGCGCGTGTGTGTCCATATGATTACCCACAAGGAAATCCCCGGCGGCGGGGGCGGCGAGTGTCGCACGGATGGCCGGTACGTGTCCAACAGGCGCGACGGGAGCGCCCTCGTCATCACCGGCGACGGACGCATCGATTGCCCCCCAGGCAGCAACGTCCTGTACCCGCGCGTCACGCCAGTTGGCGAGTTCAAGATCGTCGGTCAGTGCTCCCCGGACAACTGCATGTCTACGTACGAATGGCAGGCGGGCATCGGCTGGACCGATGTTGGCTGGTCCGTCGGCGTGAGCGCCGCGATCTACGACTACGAGGGGCGACTGTGGACGGTCTCGCCCGGCGGCCAGCTCAATACCTCGCAGGGGTTCCGGTACGTGGAGCCGCCGACCGCCACGCGCCCCGCCGGTAAAGTCATTCTCGGCGACGCGACCATGAGCGCGGCCCCGGATGGCATCCTCCTTCACGAGTACACCGTGTTCGCTGGGGGGTATCACGGCGGGCAGGGTCACGAGGAAGGGACGCACATCGTCACCCCCGACAAGCAGCGATTCGTCCTCCAGCACGGGGATAACCGCTTTACCCGCTGGACGTACGACCCCGCGCGCGACGTGCTCGCGGTCGCGATCTCGAATCTGAGTCGGCAGTCGGTCGAGTTCTGGTGGATGGAGCTCGCAGACATCCTCACCCTGGAACCCTACGAAGACATTCCGGAGGAACCCGTGAAACTGCCGCGTCCCGTCTGGGATCGCCTGAACGCCGTGCGCGCGCCGCTCGGGGACATGAACACGAAATTTACCGACGACGAGCGGGGGCGCATCTTCAACGACACCGCCAAAGCCTTCCCGAAGACTGGCCCCGGCGCCGTCGGGATGCAGCGCAAAGACAGCGGCACCGCCGCCACGCTGCCCGACGGGACACGGGTCTGGAACGGTCTGCGCTGGATCGATGACGCCGGCGCGCACTGGGGCTTCGACGTCTGCGGGGCGTGCTCGGCCGGCTACATGCGGCCGGTCGATGCCGAGGGAGGCGCCGCCGATGCGGGCAGTTTCGTCGAGTGGCAAGGCATCGATCCGCCGCCCGGCAACCTCGAGGCCCGCGTCGCGGCGCTCGAAGCCCGTGTCGAACGGCACCTGAAACCCTGAAGGGGGACGCCATGACGATTGGCTGGATGTCACAAATAGGAGGGGAGACCATGTCACCGATTTTTGCGGTTGTCGAATGGGATGCGACCGCCGTCGTGCTGGTGATCGCGGCGGTCGGTGCGATGGCGGTCCAGATCATCTCCGCATGGCGGACGGGCGCGAAAGTCACCGAAGTCCATGACAAGGTCGCCGTCATCGAGCAGCACACGAACGGGATGAACGCTGCGTTGCAGAACACCAAAGACGAACTAGCCGAGGAACTAAAACTGTTAAAGGCGGCAAATCTGGCGGCACTAGTGGAACAGCGGGACCGGGCGCAGATGAAGGTGGCGGAGCAGAACACGGATCTGTTGCGCCGGGCCGATGCGGCAACCCCGTCGCACGACAAGGAGAAGCCATGAGCCTACTCGGCATCCTGATCATGTTTCTGATCATGTGCGTCGTCATCTGGGGCGTGCGCGCCCTGATGGCGGCCTTTAGCATCGGCGACCCGATCGCGACGGTCGTCTATGTCTTCCTCGTGATTATTTTCCTCGTGTGGCTCCTGCAAGGGCTCGGGGGCGTCAGCCTCGGGACGGTGCGCCTATGAGCGATCCGTTTCCCTTGACCGGCGGCGACAGTGGCCGATGGCCGCTCCTGAGCGCGATCGGGCCTGTCAAGGCAGGAGCGGGCGAGGACCCGCCCGTCGATCGGGCTTCGGTCGAAGCACGACCACCGGCAAGACCGCCAGCGCAAACAGCACCAACACGCTAGGCTCGGGGACCGGGATCTCCGTCGTCTGATGAAAGACGTACGTCGCGGCGGCCATCGACGCCTCGGCGGCGCCGCCCCCGGCCGACGTCGTCCAGAAGGCATACCCGGACTGCACGGGCGCGGGCACGTTCGCGCACGGGCGCGCCATCTGCACCGGACCCTCGCCATTCATCCCAACCAGCGCGACCGCGCCGCACGTTTCCAGCACCAGATCGGCCGCGACGTACGCGAGCGCTGAATGGCCCGGCGTCGGGGCCCCCGTCATGACCGTCGGGGCCATCACGGCAGCCGCGACCTCGGCGACAAAGAGCGACTCCGGCGGCGACAGGATCGTGAAGTAGAGTTCCCCGAACGAATAGCGCCCGTCTTCGCCGACCGTCGAGGCCGCGCGGAACCCCGGGCTGCTCAGCGTGAACCGCAAGGCGAACGGGTCGCTGGCATCCGGGGCGAAGAGAATTAGCGCAGGGTCCAGCAGGAGCGGGCCGCCCAGCGTCCAGTCGAAGCCGCCGGGGACGTAGGTGGTGAAGGTAAACTCTTTATCGCCCAACTGGCAGCTCGAGCCGACGAGGCTCGCGACGGTCGTCGTGGTGCAGAGTGGGGCGGCCGAGGCCGGGCGCGCAAGTGCGAGGACGGCGCCGAAGACGAGGACAATCAGCTTAGAATGCGTGGTAGCCATTGCTGTCGCGCCTCCAGCGCGAGCCAAGTGGTGAGGGGCCCATCGATGCTCCACGCATCGATCGGTCCCGCCTACTCTACACCCGACGGCTCCTCCGAGCGGTCATAAATCAACCGGAGCCGCACGAGTCGCGTCGCCCACGGCTCCCGGGAGGGGGCCGGGTCCCACGCGATCGGCAGACGAATCACCCGCGACGGGTCCTCGAGGCGGCGGCCATTCGGCCACGGCACCTGATGCGCCGGGTCGCGTCGGTCCAGCATGTGAGTATGTCTAACTCACATCACGTGGCTGAGTCAAGGCCTACCCGGCCCGTTTCGGGCTGAAGCGAGCGCGCGTCGCCGCGTGGATCGCGTCCTCGCGGGTCGCGCCGCGACGGTCGCCCTCGCTCCGGCGATCGTTGGCTCGGCGTTCCGCGTGACGGCGCTCGTAGAGCGGACTGATGCCAGGAGAGAACAGCTCGGCCACGGTCAGACCGAAGAAATCGGCCACTTTGTTCAATTCCCGCACGGGCAAGCCACGATCGCCGGAGAGCACTTTACTGATCCAGGCTTTCCGGTGGCCGCACCAGATCGCTAGGGCCTGGGCCTCGACGCCCCGGTGACACAGCAACGCCCGGATGTTCTCGGCGAGGAGCTTGTCCGCCCGAATCTGGCTTTGCATAGACCTCAACCGATAGAAACTGAGCTGAGCGTCTCGGGAAGCGTAGCGCACGGCCTTGAGCAACGGGGCAACTCGTTACAAGAAAATACTTGACAGCGGGTATCCGTTTCGGCAACACTGCGGCACATGACACACGGACGACGGTCGTTACTGGCGTGGCTGAAGCGGAGTCAGGTGCTACGGGTGGCGCTGGCGAGGGAAATCGGGATCTCTAAAGCGTACATGTCGAACATCCTCAACGGCCATCGTCGGCCCAGTCTGGAAACCCTGCTGCGGATCGAGACCCGCACGGGGGTCCCGGCAGTCTCCTGGGCGGAGATTTCAGTCTCCCAATCGGATCGCGCCACCAAACGCTCAGCGAAAAGGCCCAAAGTTAACAAGCGGTTAACCCTCGTCTCGAATAGTTAACATAACACTCAGTATTGGGCGCTGGCACGGTATCCTTTTCGCTAACTCACGCTAAGTCTCGCTACTGAGTATAACGCCAGTCGTGCAGGAACCGAACGGA
>DATHDT010000153.1:0-2087 GCA_035318905.1 Gemmatimonadales bacterium
ATCGTCACTCATTCGTCACGTTCCGGCGCTAGGCGCGGCGGCGCGGAGGCTCTCGTGACCGTGCCTGGCACCGGAACGTGACGAATGAGTGACGATGGCTCCCCAGGCCAGATCGCTCCGTCGGGGTGGCGCGCCGTTGTCGGGGTGATCGCCGCCGTGCTGCTCGTCGTCGGCGTCGGCCTGTTGCTCGCGCGTGCGGCCGGGTTCGCGGAGGTGCGAGACGCGATCGAGAAGGCGGACTCGACCTGGTTCGTCGTGTGCCTCGGTGCCCAGGTGGTCGCGCTCTCGGCGTATGCGGACGTGTTCCGCGGGGCTTTCAGGTGGCGCGGCGGGCCGGATCCGGGCCTCCGTCTGAGCGCCCACGTCATGCTCGCGAGTATCGGTGCGACCCGTGTCTTCGCAGCGGGCGGCGTCGGCTCGATCGCCGTGACGTACTGGTGTTTCCGGCGCGCGCGCTTCTCGGCCGACGACGCGCTCGTCCGCGTTCTCGGCTTCAACACGCTCTTCTACGTCGCCTTCGCGGTCGGAGCATGGTCGGCCGCGCTGGTCGCCGCGACTGGTGTCTGGGGCGACGTCTCACTCGCGTTCGCGGCACCCTGGCTGCTGCTCGCGCCGTGCTCGGTTGGGGTCGCGGTGTTCGTCACGCAGCCCGGGCGGGCCGAGCGTCTGACGAGACCGGGCGGATCCTTCGTTCGGCGCGCACTCGCGTACGCGATCGCCGGAACGGCGTGGGTGCGCTCCGTGCTCCCGGATCCGGCGGGACGGCGGCTGGTCGCCGCGACGGTGCTCTACTGGGCCGGCAACGTCGCCTGCCTCTGGGCGTCGCTCCGTTCGGTGGGCGAGACCGTTCCGTTTCCCGAGCTGCTCCTCGCCTTCGCCGCCGGGCATGCGGCGGCGATCCTGCCGCTCCCGCTCGGAGGAGTCGGCGGCGTCGATGCGGCGATGACGTACGCCCTGACGGCGGTGGGCGTGCCGCTCGCATTCGCGCTTGTCGCAGTGGGCGTCTACCGGCTCTTCGCATTCTGGACGCCGACGATCCCGGCGGTCGCCGCGCTGCTCCTCGTGCCGCGGGCAGGTACGCGGCTCGCGCAGCTCGATCCCGCTCCGTGCCTGAGATGACGCCCATGCGGCTCCTCGTGGTTCTCGTCGCGGTGATGTTGACGGTGGCTGCGTCCGCGACCGCCGCGAACCCGGTCCGCGCGACGATGAAGACGAGCTCGACGAAGCCGCTCGCCGACACGCCGTGGCGCTACACGATCACGGTGAAGGATCCGGCGGGAAAGCCGCTCGCCGCGAAAGTCCGCCTCCAGATCCTCCTCGGGACGCTCGTCGTCGGCTGCTGGAAGCGCACGGCCATCGTGCCGTGCTCCGGCCCAACGTCCGGCACGTGGATCTCGTTCAAGGGCAAGCGCACCGGAGTGATCACGTGGCCGGTGCAGTCGGCCGGGGTCAAGCTGACGTTCCAGGCGACGGTCGTCGCAGCATCGCGCGCCCTCAAGCTGCGCGCCCCGGTCCGCGTGCAGCTTCCCTAGCGCGTTCCTCAGCGCGACCGCCAGGACGTGAAGTCGTAGCGCTCGCCGAGGCGCTCGACCACCTTGTCCGCGATGAGGTCTCCTGCGGGGCGCTCGAAGTGGACGCCGTCGTCGGCGCGCATCTTCACGAGCTTTCCGGCGGTGTCCTCTATGTACTGCGCGTACCCGCCGTCGCCGCCCGCGAAGAAGAAGTACGTGTCGAGATACGAGACGCGCCCCTCACGCTTCGCGGCCTCGGTCTGCACGATGGCGTTGATGACGTCGTAGCGCAGCGTCTGATCGGCGTCGCGCGAGATCGGCAGGCCGATCCAGACGAGGTAGCCGCCCTTGCTCGTCACCGTGTCCATGACCGCCGCGACACGTCTGCGGTACTCGGCCCTCCAGGTCGGGCTTCCGAACGTCCCGACCTCGCGCCCCTCGGGAACACCGGTCATGAAGCCGTGGTCGTCGTTGCCACCGAACATGAGGACGACCGCGTGTGGTTTCCGCTTCGCCATCACCTCGCGGACGTGCGTGAACCAGTTGAACACGTCGGGTCGCTCGAGCCCGCTGGCG
>DATHDT010000154.1:0-3473 GCA_035318905.1 Gemmatimonadales bacterium
GAGATTGCCAACTACCCCGTGCGGGGACGCACCCTATTTTTCGGAATGGCGCTCGGTACCGGAACTTCGAAGTGAGGCTGCACGCAGTCGTGCTCGCGGCGTGCGTCGTCGCGGCGTGCAGCGATGCGCTCGAGCAGGATACGACGGCGGGATACGTCGTGGCGGTGATAAACGGGGGCGACAACACCCTCTCCATGATCGACGCCACCAGGTTCGGCGCGTTCACCATTCCGCTATCGCCTTTTGTTGGGACGCCGACTACCCTCGCTGCACGTGGCGAAATCATTCTGGTCGCGATGGGATCGACCAATGGCGTCCGCATCATAACCCAGGGGATGCTCCCACCGAGCGTCCCGGACCTCGTGGCTCTACCCGATAGTTCCGGGGCGACGGGCGTCGCCATTGCGACCGCCTCCTTGGCATTCGCCGCCAACCCGAATCGCCATTCGGTGACGCAGATTCAGTACCTCACTGGCGACACCGTCACCGATAGCGTTGGGATCTACCCGCAAGCCGTCGTCGCGACGGAGACGCACGTTTACGTGGCAGATGGCAACCTCGTCGGCGGAGCACCAGCCGGTGCGAGTGCCGTATGGATCAACTCCTTGCCGATCGTGCGAGGCGTCGCCACGTGGCTCCCTGTCGGTCTCTCGTGCTCGAACGCGCGCTATCTGACGCTCGGGGCGGACGGGCTGCTGTATGTCGTCTGCGCGGGCACGCCGGGCGCGGGTGATGGCCGCCTGGCCATCGTCGATCCGAATCTCAGTCGCGAGCTCGCCGTCATCAATGGCCTCGGCGAGTCCCCCGGACCCGTTGTGTACCATCCTTCAGGGCGCCTTCTCATAGCCTCACCTACAGGAATCCTCGAAGTGAGTGCCCTCACGCGCTCGGTGACGCGTGGACCGGGAAATGCGATCCTACCTGGCACCGGCATCGCGGGTCTCGCCGTCGATCCCCGGGGACGCGTGTACGCCGTCGCACCCGGCGCGTGCTCGAGTGCGGGCCGCGTGCACGTGTTGTCGGTGCCCCCCGACTACCGGCCCCTCGCCACGCCGACCGTTGGTGTGTGTCCTGCGGGTGCGGCCCTCGCCGCCGTGCCGCTGATCAACTAGATGGCGCTCGTCTCGACGCCGGCCGTCATCCTCCAGACCTTCCGCTACAGCGAGACTTCCAAGATCGTGCGCCTGGCGACGCGCGAGCTGGGCGTGCAGAGCGCCATCGCCAAGGGCGTGCTGCGCCCGCGCAGTCCCTTCGGCGCGGCGCTCGAAACGCTCAGTGAAGGTGTGGTGCAGCTGTACCACAAGGAAACCCGCGACCTGCAGACGATGGCCGCGTTCGACGTGACCGACCTGCGCCGCGATCTGGCGCGCGACCTGGGGCGCTTCGCGGGGGCTGCCGCGCTCGCCGAGGTGATGCTCAAGATGGCCCCCGCCGCGCCCCTGCCCGCCGCCTACGATGCGTTCACACACGCCCTCGACGCGCTCGCGACGGCCGACCCCCGGGACGCGGATGCCGTTGCCGCGCGCTGGATCTGGCTCCTCGTCGGCGTCCTCGGTTTCGCGCCCGAGCTCGATGCGTGCGTGCGCGACGGGATCGCGGTCGCGGGGAACGGCGGTGTCGCGTTCAGTACCGCGGAAGGTGGCGTGCTCTGTCCCAAGTGCGCCGGGCCGCAGCCCCCCACGCGCTTGCCGCCGGACGCCTATCGCGACCTGCTGGCCTTGAACGACGTCGGCGCCGCGTTGCCGCAGTTGGACGCCTCGCACGCCGCCGCGCACCGCCGGCTCGTCGCCCGGTTCGTGCGTCACCACATGGGCGAGTCGGGGCCCCTGAGCGCCATGGACTTCTGGGAGCGCCGCGCGTGGGTCACCCCCGCCGCCTCGTAGTCGGCACCGCCGGCCATATCGACCACGGCAAGACCGCGCTCGTGAAGGCCCTCACCGGCGTGGACACCGACCGCTGGGAGGAAGAAAAGCGGCGCGGCATCACGATCGACTTGGGCTTCGCGCCGCTCCCCTTGGGGGTAGACCTGCAGGCGAGCGTGGTGGACGTCCCCGGTCACGAAGGGTTCGTCAAGAACATGCTGGCCGGCGCGACCGGGATCGACGTCGCCCTCCTCGTCATCGCCGCCGACGAAGGCGTCATGCCGCAGACCGAGGAGCACCTCGCCATCGTCGAGCTCCTCGGCGTGCGCCGCGGGGTGCCCGTCCTTTCCAAGCGCGACCTGGTTGACGACGAGTGGCTCGCGCTCGTCCGCACCGAAGTTACCGAGCGATTGAAATCGAGCCGTGTCCGTTGGGATCCGCCGATCGCCGTGTCGGCCCTGACGGGCGCCGGACTCGACGAGCTCCGCGCCGCGCTGGTGCACCTGGCCGGCGATCTCCCGGCTCGGCCGACGGAGGATCTGTTCCGGCTCCCCATCGATCGCGTGTTCGCGGTGGCCGGGGCGGGGACCGTCGTCACCGGGTCGACCTGGAGCGGCACGGTGGCGATCGGGGAGTCCGTGCGGCTCTTGCCCCTCGATCGCGAGGTACGCGTGCGATCCATCGAGGTGCATGGAGAAACGGCGGAGCGCGCCGTTCCCGGGCGGCGTACCGCCCTCGCCCTCGTCGGCGTCGGCAAGGAGGAACTGGACCGCGGCGCCGTGGCGGTGACGGGCCCAGGTTGGGCGTCGACGACGACCCTCGACGTGGCGCTGGAGCTGCTTCCCGGGGCGCGAAAGCCCCTCGCGGTCCGCACGCGGATTCGGGTGCACCTCGGCACCGCCGAAGTCCTCGCGCGCGTGGCCCAGGTGCGGGCCATCGCGCCGGGGGAAACGGGCTTTGCACGCCTGCTCCTCGAGCGGCCCCTCGTCGCGCGTGGCGGAGATCGCTTCGTCGTCCGCAGTTTCTCGCCCGTGACGACGATTGGAGGCGGCATCGTGCTCGACCCGTTCCCGCCGAAGCGTCCCCGTGTGGCGGAGCGGGGACTCGCGGTGCAGCAACCCGCGGGCGAGCGCCTCGCGCGGCTCGTGGAGGAAGCCGGCCTTCGCGGCATCATGGTTCGCGACGTCCCGGTGCGGTTGGGCATCCTTCCCGGAGGGGTGAGCGACGCCGTCGAGCGAGCCGGGAAGGGTGTGATCGCGTCGGGCGATCTCCTGGTCGCGCGCCGAGCGCTCACGGCGGAGGTCGAGCGGTTGGCGGCGGTGGTTGGGGCGTATCACCAGACGCATCCGCTGGATGCGGGCTTGTCGCTCCAGGCGCTGCGTGCCGCCGTCGCGGTGCCGGACGTCGCGGGGCCTGTGTGGGATCTCCTCGTGGACTACGGCGTCAAGAAACGGGCGTTCGAGGTCTCGGGGGGCGGGGCGGTCGTCCGCCGACCCGGGTGGAAGGCGACCCTCGAGTCGCACGCCGGCGACTCGGGCGCCCGTCTGGTACGCCGGCTCGTCGAGGCACGCTGGCAGGTGCCGACCGTCGCCGAGCTGCAACACGAATTTG
>DATHDT010000155.1:0-2495 GCA_035318905.1 Gemmatimonadales bacterium
TTCCGCTGCGCCGCGAGTGGGGGCAGATCGTTGGTCGTCTGGCGAGCGAGGATCTGTTCCGGCGTGATCCCCGCGAACGGCGGACGGCCGAGCAGGGCGAAATACGCCACGGCGCCGAGCGAATAGAGATCCGCGCGCTGGTCGACGCGCTCGCCGAGGAGCTGCTCCGGCGCGGCGAACTGCGGGGTGCCGCTGCGCGAGGTGGCGCCGCCGAAGCGTCCCTCGCCGCGCAGGGCCAGGGCGAGCCCGAAGTCGGTGATGCGCAGGCGGCCGTCCGGTTCGATCAACATGTTCTCAGGCTTCAGGTCGCGGTGCACGAGGCCCAGGCCATGCGCGTGTTCGAGCGCGGACAGTGCCTGGCCGAGCAGCCGCTCGGTCTGATCGACGGACAGCGGGCCTTCCCGCTGCACGAGCTGCGCGAGATTGGCGCCGGGGACGAGCTCCATCGTGTACCATTGCAGGCCGGCACGTCCCATGATGTCGTAGATGCTCACGATGTTGGGGTGGCGCAGCCGGGCGGCGAGCTGGGCCTCGCGGCGGAACCGCTCCATCACACCCAGATCGGCGGTCAGGGACGGATGCAGGACCTTGATCGCCACGTCGCGCTCGAGGCCCAGGTCGCGCGCGCGATACACCCGCCCAAACCCCCCCGTGCCGATCTCCTCGAGCAGCTCGTAGTCGTCTCCCAGCGCCCGGCGCAGTCGCCGCTCGAACCCGGACTCGGTCACCTCGGGCGCCGCGGCGGGAATGTGGAACGTCCCCGCGTCGCTCACGAAGTCCTCGAGCATCTCGGTCGCCGTGAAGTAGCGGTCCCTCGGCACGTGCGACAGTCCGCGCAGAATGACGCGCTCCACCGCGGCCGGGATCGCCGGGCGCAGTTGCCGCGGCGGCACCAACTGGTTGGGATCGGGGTCGGGTTCGTGCCCGGTGAGCGCGGCGTAGACGTTGGCCGTCACCGTGTAGACGTCGCTCGCGGGCTCGCCGGCCTGGCCCCCGCGCACTTCCGGCGCCATGAACGCCGCCGCCGTGTCGTCGGCGGGCACGTGGGGGAGACACCAGTTGGCATAGCGCAGATCGGTGATCACGCCGCGCCCGGCGGTGTTGATCATCAGCGTGGTGGGCACGACGCGGCGCATGATGATGCCGCGGGCATGCGCGTGCTCGAGCGCCGAGAGCAAATCGCGAATCAGTGACAGCGCGGTGGGGATGGGGCGGGGCCCGCGCCGCAGCGCGTCGGCGAGACTCTCACCCTCGACCCAGTTCGCTGTGCGGTAGGCGAACATGCCGATCTCGCCCGCGGCGTACGCGTGGCGGATGGCGGGATGGTCGAGGGCGCCAAGCGTTTCGGTCTCGCGCACGAACCACGCGCGCCCCGGCGTGCCCGGCAGGAGGTGCACACGAATCGCGACGTGGCGCTTGAGGACCCGATCCCACGCCTGGTAGAGCGCGCGCTCGGGTGACAACGCCACGAGGTTGTCGAGCCGGAACGCGGGCTCCAGCGCGCGAATCGCCTCGTCGAGGAGACCGATCGGCGGCGTCGGTCCCGAGCCGCGTGCCGCGAGGGTGACAGGAGTCACAGGTTCTGAGTGCACGAGCGCGAAATCTAGTCGATAGGGTCGGCTGGCACGAATCACGCCCCGGCCACAGATTCGTCACATGGAAAAGCGCCGCCTCGACCTGCGTCATCGCGTGGAACGTCGCGTGCGGCCCGAACGCCGTCGCGGGTTCGACCGCCGTGTTTCCGACCGCCGCTTGCGCGGCGCCGGTGATGAGATGCCCGTCGAGCGTCGCCGCTTCGCGGATCGCCGCGCCCTCGTCGAGCGGCGCGCCCCTCAGTCGCGGCGCAGTTGGATCGACCGCCGCGGCTCGGGGATCGCCTTCACCGATCCCGATCACGAGTAACGCGAACCACCGCCCAACCGGCGCGCGCCGTTCGCGCGTACCGCGCGTCCCGCAGATAGACCGTCACACCGGCCGTCCCACTCGAATCAACGTCCGCCACGAGGAAACGCGCGAACTGCGCGATGGCGCGACCCTCGCGCGTCTCGCGCAGGGCGCGCTGCACGATCGGCAGATCCAGGTGACGGGGCATTTGCCAATCGTCCCCGCCGACTGAATCGCGACTCGCGTAGATCGGTTCCCAGTTGAATGGCGATCCGGCCTCCGTGAGGGCGGCCCACCGTGCACCCGTGCCAAATCGTACCGTCGCCGCTCGTTCGACTCGGGCTTTCGCCGCGCGCGACGCGATCCCTTGGGCCCCGGCGTACACCGCGAGAATGAGGAGCGCGAACGCCGCGACTTGGCGCCGTGCGACGGGACCGAACCAGTAGCGCACCCATCCGACCGCAGCGACTACGCACAGCAGCGCGCAGCCGACGACCACCCACGTGGCCGCGGCGCCCACTATTGCCGCCCAGGTCATCACGCCGGTGATCAGGCCACCCACCGCGGTCGTCGCCGCCAGGGGAATCCAGTGACGCTCTTCACCCCACGTG
>DATHDT010000156.1:0-8893 GCA_035318905.1 Gemmatimonadales bacterium
CGGCGAAGAAGTACACGTGCGTGAGCTTGGGACGCGCGGGCGCGCGCAGGTCGGTCAGGAGGTATTGCTTGAGGATCTCTTCGCCGGTCGTGTTGTCATCGGCGCCGGGCCCGCGCCACGTGTCGTAGTGCGCGACGAGCAGGATCTGGTCTTCGCTCTCGCCGGGGACGGTGAAGAGGTAGTTCCAGCGCGTGGTGCGCACCGCCCACTTGGACAGGCGTTGCCGCTCGATCACGACGCACGGCGCGTCCGGGTGCCCTCGGGCCTGCTGCCACGTGCGCGCATCCTCCGGTGTCACCGGCGCAGCACGACCATCACGCGCGACTTCGTAGGTGCGGCCTGGATACTGCGCCGTGAGCCGGGCGATGAACGCCTCGACCTGCTGCTCGTTCCCCTCGTTGCGTGCTCTGGGGTCGAGCTCCTGGCAGTCGCGCTTGATATGGTCCAGGATCTCCTGCACGCGCGCGTCGACGGGAGCGTAGCGCGCGTGGATCTCGTGAAGACGTCTTTCGGAGGGGTTCATCGCGCCTAACAATACCGGCACGTTAGATTAGTCCGCCAATGCTCCCCATTGTCCTCATTGGAATCGTGCTCGGCTTCCGGCACGCGTTCGAGCCCGACCATCTCGCGGCCGTCTCGACGCTCGCCAGCCGGCCAGGGGGGGGGCCGAGGAGCCTGTGGAGCGTCGCGCGGCTGGGACTGGCGTGGGGAGTGGGGCACACCCTTACGGTGGGCGCCATCGCGCTCCTCGTTGTGGCCCTCGGTGTTCGGTTGCCCGCGGCCCTCTGGCCCGCCGCCGAGCTGACGGTCGCGGCGCTGCTCGTGCTGCTCGGCGGCAGCGTGGTGTGGCGCTACGCGCGCGGGCGGTGGCACATGCACCTGCACGCGCACGAGGCCGATCCGCATTTCCATTTGCACAGCCACGAACGAGATGCCGGGCACGCGCACGGGCACCGCCAAGCCGACGCGCGGCGCTCGCTCGGGTTCGGCATCGCGCACGGGTTGGCGGGGAGCGGCGCGATCGCGGTACTGCTCGTGGCGGCCGCGCCGAGCGCCGGTCTGCGGCTGGCCTACTTCGCGGCGTTTGGGGCGGGCACGATCGTGGGTATGCTGGCCGTGACGCTGGCGCTCGGGTCACTGGTGCGCGTCGCGTCCGCCAAGGGCGCCCGGTGGGCGACGGCGCTGCACTTCGGCTCGGCGTGCGCCAGCGTTCTCGCCGGCTGCCTACTGGCGCAGCGGGTGTTGTTCGGCAGCTAGGGGTATCCTGTTTTTCTAGGCTTTGTATACACGACCGCGCCACTCAACTACGCGTTTCCCACGCCACGCCGAGCGGATCACGATGAACGCCACCATCGTGGCGCCGAGCGGATAGAGGAAGGCGTAACGGACGGGCGCACGCTCGCCGGCGTAGATGCCGATCCACGTGAGCAGTGAGGCGAGCGTCGCGATCGCGGCGAAGTTCGAGCCGAGCGTCGCCCAGACGATCGGCGGCCCGACCCAGAGCAGCGCGGGCATCCACATGACGTACGGGAGTACGGCTCGCAGCCACGGGATCGGAGGCGCCATCAAGGGCGCGGCCAGCGCGAGGTTCTTGGTCCACCCTTCGAGGATCTCGCGGAGCGAGGTGTACATGCGGGTCGTCATATACGTCGTGGCGTGGACGAGGAAGATGTCCAGCCCCGAGCGGACGTAAGTCTGGGCGAGCATCAGATCGTCGGCGACGAAACCCTTCACGGCTTCGTGAGTGCCCGCCGCCTCGTAGGAGGCTCGTGTGACCAGTATGAACTGGCCGTTCGCGATCGCATTCCACTCGATCCGGGTGCGATTGAGGCGCCGCAAGTCGCTGATGCGCGCCGCGAGCGCCACGAACACGTGGGGCTGAATGAGCCGCTCCCAAAAGGTCACCGTCTCCTGGCGCGGGATGACGGAACAGAGGTCGACCCGCTCAGTCTGGAGTGCGGTGACCGCCCGCGCGATGAGCTCCGGCTCATGCCTCGTATCGGCGTCGGCAAACAGGAGCAGCTCGCCGCGGGCGACGCGATATCCCTGCACCAGCGCCCACTGTTTCCCAAACCATCCCGCCGGCAGCTCGGCGCCGCGCACCACGCGTACGCCGAGGCGCTCGGCGAGGTCGCCGGTGCCATCGGTCGAGCGGTCGTCGACGACGATGATTTCGATCGCGGGGTAGCGCGCGGCGAGAATGGAGCGGACGCAGCGCTCGATGTTGCGGGCTTCGTTTCGCGCGGGAATGACGACCGAGATCAGCGGGCCCGACGTCGCGGGCGCGTAGTCGCGCAGCTGCGGCCGGCGGGTGGCGTAACGATACAGGCTGATGAAGAGCGCCAGAATCCACGGCGACGCGAGGAGCCAGTCGCCCGGCGTGAGGCTCATTCCTGCGGGGCACCCTCCAACGCCGGCACGACGACGGCACCGGTCAAATGTCCGGTGACGTTCGTCATCGTGCGGAACATGTCGGGGATGCGGTCGAGCCCGATGAGGATGGAGAGGCCCGAGATCGGCAGGCCCGTGGCGGTGAAGGCGGGCAGCAGACTCACGACGCTCGCGGCTGGCACACTCGCCACGGTCAATGACGCGAGGAAGACCGCGGCGGCCGCCGTAAACATCTCGGTGAAACCAAACGGAATGCCGTACAGCCGGGCGATGAACAACACAGCGATCGATTGATACAAGGCGCTCCCGGCGCGGTTGACGCTGGCGCCGAGGGGCAGGGCGAAGCCGGCGATCGAGCGCGGGATGTGCAGATCGCCTTCGGCCGCCTGAAGCATCGTGGGCAGCGTCGCGAGCGACGAGGTAGTCGAGAACCCCATCATCATCGACGGGAAGGCGGCGCGCAGGAACTTGCCGGGCTCGAGCCGCCCCATCACCGCGACGGCAGGGATGTAGACGGCGCTGATGAAGATCATGAGGCCAATCACGACGGCAGCAATGAACCAGAGCATGGCCTTGAAGACGCTCCATCCGAATTGCGCCACGATCGGCGCCACGAGCGCGAAGATCCCAATCGGCGCGAGCAGCAGCACCCAGTGCACGATTTTGATCAACGCCTCACTGGCGCCGTCGGCCAGCTCGACCAGGCTGTTGCGCTTGTCTTCGGGAAGGCCCGCGGCGGCGACCGCGAGGAACGTCACGAACACGACCACCGGCAGCAGGTTACCGTCGACGGCGGCCTTGACCGGATTCGACGGAATGAGCTCGACGATGAACCGCGCGCCGCTCGGGATGTCTTCCGCGGCCTTCTGAATGAACGCCGAGTCGGCCTGTGCAGCGGCGCGCAAGGCCGCCTGCCCTTCGGCCGACACGACCTGGTCGGGCAACACGATCGAGCCGACGAGGAAGCCGATGATGATCGCGATGAGGGCGGTGCCCCAGAAGAACGCGAGAGTGCGGACCACGAGCCGGCTCACGCGGCGCAGATTCCCGAGCCGGGCGATCCCGGCAAACAGGGCGGTCGCGACGAGTGGAATGACCACCATCGACAGCAGGTTCAGGAACAGCGTGCCGATGGGACGGAGATGCTGCGCGGCCGTGACCAGCTCGGGGTGCCCGAGACCGGCCAGGCCCGCGGCCACGAGCCCGAGAATAAGGCCCGCCGCAAGGGCGATTCCCATCCACAAGTGGCTTCTCATTAAACCTGCGCTATAATACCGGGCACCGATTGCCGGAGGAACGTTTGGCACACGCGCAGACGACGACCCCGAAGTGGGCCCTCATCCTGGGCGCCTCGAGCGGATTCGGTGAAGGAGCCGCTCGGGCCCTCGCGAAGGCCGGGTATGATATCGCCGGGGTCCACCTCGACCGCAAGGCTGGCATGGATCACGTGGCCGAGGTCCGGCGCGACCTGGAGGCCATGGGACGGAAGACCCAGTACTTCAACGTCAACGCCGCCGACGAAGAAAAGCGTAACGAGGTGCTGGCGGAGCTGGCCAAGCAGAAGCTCAACGTGGCCGTGCTGCTCCATTCGCTCGCGTTCGGGACCCTGAAGCCCTACATCGGGGACGATGTGCTGAACAAGGCCAACATCGACATGACGCTCGATGTCATGGCCCACTCCCTGGTTTATTGGTCCCAGGGGGTCGTGAAGCACGGGTTGATGGGGAACGGCGGGCGCATTTTCTCGATGACGTCGTCGGGGTCGACTCGCGTCTTCGCCACCTACGGTGCGGTGTCGGCGGCCAAGTCGGCGCTCGAGTCGCACACGCGCCAGCTGGCTCTGGAGCTCGCCCCGAAAGGCATCGCGGTCAACGCGCTGCGCGGCGGCGTGACCGACACACCGGCCCTGCGGAAGATCCCCGGGAACGAGAAGCTCGTGGAGATCGCCACGCAGCGGAATCCGCACCACCGCCTCACCACGCCCGCCGATCTGGGCGGCGCGATCGTGGCGTTGTGCAACCCCGGCGCCGACTGGATCACCGGGAACGTGATCAATGTGGACGGCGGCGAGGAGATCTCGGCATAGCGCTGGACGTCATTCGGCGCGCGCTGCGCGTGTATGAAGCGAAGTCGGTCACGCTCGAGCCGGGGATGATTCCGGCGGCGGTCGCGATCGCGCTGCGTGAAAGCGTCGACGGCCCTGAAGCCCTGTTCATTCAGCGCGCCGACCGCGCCGGCGACACCTGGTCGGGCCAGATCGCGTTTCCCGGCGGACGGCGCGAACCGAACGATCCCCACCTCCGCGCCACCGCCATCCGTGAAACCCGCGAAGAAGTCGGCGTCGATCTGACAGAGGCGGAGCGGCTCGGCGTGTTGGACGACATGTATCCGCGCACGCCGATCCTGCCTCCGGTGGTCGTGCGGCCCTTCGTGTTCGGACTCGTCGATCGCCCGCCGCTCACCCTGAACGACGAAGTGCAGGACGCGTTCTGGCTGTCGCTGCGGGCGCTCACCGCGCCCGGTGTGCAGCGTGACGTCACGATCCAGCATCTCGCGCCGGAGCGCGTCTTCCCTGCGTACGTGCTCGAAAACCGTACCATTTGGGGCATGACCGAGCGTATCCTCGCCAATCTTCTTAGCTTGGCAAAATCCACATCTTCGCTTGACAATATCAAATAATTAGCCTAGACTAATTTGTTCGTTGGTCAGCAGGCTAACCGATTTTGTGGAAAGCTCATAGCTCCGGAGCGCGGCGCCATGAATGCGTCTGTCAGAAACCCCTCACCGCCTCTGACACGGTCGGTCGAGGACTACCTGAAAGCGATCTATCACCTCTCGAGTCAGGGGGGGTTCGCAACCACGAGCGACATCGCGTCGATGCTCGAAGTCGCACCTCCATCGGTAAGTGGCATGATGAAACGTCTGTCGGAGACCGGCTTGATCGAGCACGTGCCCTACCGCGGCGTGCAGCTGACGCACCAGGGGCGCACCGCCGCTCTCCAGATGATCCGCCGCCATCGCATTCTCGAGGTCTATCTCACGCAACAGCTCGGCTACGACTGGGGTGAGGTGCACGTCGAGGCCGAGCGACTCGAGCACGCCGTGTCCGAAAAGCTCATCGACCGCATGGCCGGCGCGCTGGGTGACCCGCGCTACGACCCACACGGGGCGCCCATTCCGACGGCGGCGGGCGAAATCGAAGAGGCGGAGCTCGTCAATCTGGCCAACGCCGAGGTGGGCGCGACGCTGTTGCTGCGCCAGGTCGGGGACGAGAATCCGGCGCGGCTCCGGTATCTCGCGGAGCAGGGCCTGACCCCAGGCACGCGCATGACGGTCGTAGATCGCCAGCCGTTCAACGGGCCGGTAACCGTGCGCTTGGGGGGCGGTGAGACCCGCGTCGTCGGTCAGGAGCTCGCCTTACTTCTTCTCTGCCGGCCGACCGATGGAATCTAGAGCGCACGTCGCTACGCCCGAGCCGGGTTGGCGCAACGCGCGGCTCGCGCCGAGCCTGGTCGAAGTTTACCGCACCGTTCCCGTCAGCACCGGCGCCTGGTGGAGGAAAGCCCTCGCGTTCGCGGGACCCGGATACCTCGTGGCCGTGGGATACATGGACCCGGGCAACTGGGCCACCGACCTCGCGGGCGGTGCGCGTTTCGGTTACACGCTGCTGAGCGTCATCCTGCTCTCCAACCTGATGGCGATCCTGCTCCAGGGTCTCGCCGCCAAACTCGGCATCGTCACCGGACGCGATCTGGCGCAGGCGTGCCGCGACCACTACTCGCGGCCGGTGTCGCTCGCGCTCTGGGTGCTGTGCGAGATCGCGATCGCGGCCTGCGACCTGGCCGAGGTGATCGGCTCGGCGATCGCGCTGAACCTGTTGTTCGGGATTCCGCTGCCGTGGGGAATTGCGATCACGTCGCTGGACGTGCTCCTCATTCTGTACCTCCAGAACAAGGGATTCCGGTTGCTCGAAGCACTCGTCATCGCGCTCATCGCGACGATCGCCGGCTGCTTCTTGTTCGAGATCCTGATTTCGAAGCCGGACACGATCGGCGTGCTCAAGGGGTTCGTCCCCAGCTCGTCGATCCTCAGCGACCCGGACAAGCTCTACATCGCGATCGGCATCCTCGGGGCCACGGTGATGCCGCATAACCTCTACTTGCACTCGTCCGTGGTGCAGACGCGGAGCTACGCGGAAACGTCGGCCGGCAGGAAGGAAGCCGTCAAGTTCGCTTTTCTGGATTCGACGATTGCCCTGTCGTTCGCACTGTTCATCAACGCGGCGATTCTGATTGTCGCGGCGGCCACGTTCCACCGCGCCGGCCAAACAGGGGTCGCGGAGATTCAGGATGCCTACAAGCTGCTTACGCCGCTGCTCGGCGTGACAGGCGCCAGTGCGGTGTTTGCATTCGCCCTGCTCGCCTCGGGCCAGAACTCGACCCTCACGGGAACGCTGGCTGGTCAGATCGTGATGGAAGGGTTCCTGAACATCCGGATCCGGCCCTGGCTGCGGCGCCTGATCACACGGTTGATCGCGATTGTCCCCGCGGCCCTGACGGCTATCTTCTTCGGCAGCCACGGTACCGCCCAACTCCTGATCTTCAGCCAAGTGATCTTGAGCCTGCAACTCTCCTTCGCCGTTTTCCCGCTCGTGAAGTTCACCTCGGACCGCCTGAAAATGGGCGAGTTCGTGAACCCGTTCTGGCTCAAGATCCTCGCGTACACGGTGGCGGTGTCTATCGCGGGGTTCAATGTCTGGCTGATCCTCCAGATCAGCGGAGTGGTCTAGCGATGTACAAGCGGATCCTCGTGCCCCTGGAAAACGGGCCAGCCGACCAGACGATCCTGCGGCACGTGACCGGCCTGGCCAAGCTCAGCGGGGCGGAGGTGATCCTCCTCCATGTCGCCGACGGCTGGGCTGCCCGCAACATGGAGCAGCTGAACCTGAAAGAATCAGAGGAGATGAAGGACGACCGCGCCTACCTCGAGCGGATGGCGACGGACCTGCGCGCGGCTGGGTTGGAGGTCGATGCGGTGCTGGCGGCGGGGGACCCGGCGAAGGAAATCGCGGCGGCAGCGGAGCGCGAGGGAGCCGATCTGATCGCGTTGGCGACCCACGGACACCGCCTACTCGAGGACGTCGTTCGTGGCAGTACCGCGACAGCATTGCGACACAACACCCGCATCCCCGTGCTGATGGTGCGGTCGGACAACTAGCTCGCCGGACCCGCGGCCCGCGCCTGCTCTAATGCGCGCAGGATCGCCGAGAGCCGGCGATCGCGCGCTTCCCGCAACATCTCGACCTTCCCGGCATAAGCCTTCTCGATCGCCTGCGTCAGTTGGCGCTGCTGCTGCGGCTCCAGTTTCTGCCAGCCGGCGAGCTTCCCGTCCCAGAGGCCCTCGAAGGCGGTGAGGAGATGCTGCAGGAAGGCCGTGACCCCGCCGTCGCCCGCCGCGAGGTGATAGGTGAGGTGGGGCCCGGCGGCGGCCCACCCCATCGCCGGGCCGAGCGACACGGCGCGATCGAGATCCTGCACGTCGATCACGCCGGTCAACACGAGGTCGATGCACTCGCGCCAAACCGCGGCCGCGATCCGTCCCACCACGTAGCCGGGCACCGGCTTCCGAACGACGATCGGCATCCGCCCCAGGGAGCGCAGGTAGTCGAGCGCGCGCTCGACGGCGGCGGGTGCGGTCCGCTCACCCGGGACGATCTCGACGAGGGGGATCAGCTCTGGTGGTGAGAGTGGGTGGGTGACGAGACAGCGATCGAGCCGGCGGCAGCGCGCGAAGATGTCTTTGGGGACGAGCGCGCTGGACGAGCTGGTGAGCAGCGCCTCGGGTGAGGCGACGAGCTCGATCGATTCGAACAGCTTCTGTTTGGCAACGGCGTCCTCGGCGATCGCCTCGACCACCCAGTCCGCGTCCTTCACTGCCTGCAGCAGGCTGCGCGCCTGCGTGAACTCGAGCAGGCCGCGCTCGACGATCCCCTGCGTCGCGCGCTCGAGGGCCACGAGCGCGCGCGCCCGGCGCGGCACTTCGGTGAAGGCACGCTCGGTGGTGCGCTGGTTCATGTCGAACATCGCGACCGGCCATCCCGCCGACGCGCACAACGCCGCCCACCCCACGCCGATCTCGCCGGCCCCGATCACCGCCACCTTCCGGGGCATCGTCATACGCCGGCGTCTTCCTTCACGAGCCAGGGCATCACGCGCTCGAACAAGAGGTCACGCACCGGCCCGGGACGCACCTGCAGCGCGACGCGCGTCATCGACCCCTTGGGATCGACGCGCGTACGGCCGCGGTCGTCGCCGTCGTCCAGATCCACGGTGAGCCGCAGCTCCTGAAAGTCGAGCGCGTCGGGCTGCAGCAGCGCGGCGATGGCGAGCACGTCGTTCACGACCGCGCCCTCGAGCTTCTCGTACTGACGGTGGAACTCGAGGTAGAAGCGCAGCGCGTCATGCAGCCAGTTCGCCGTGGCGTTCCCCGCGTGGGCGAGCCG
>DATHDT010000157.1:0-3775 GCA_035318905.1 Gemmatimonadales bacterium
CGACGGGCTTCACCTTGGCGGGCTCGGGCGGCTTGGCCGCGGGCATCTTGAGCGGCGCGAGCTTCGGCGGCGCCTTGGGCGGTTGCGCTTTGGGCGGCTGAACCTTGGGTGGCGGCGGGGCGCGCGGCGGCTCCGGCTCGAGGTCCACGTCGCCCTCGAGCACCAGCTCCGCGTCTTCGAGTCCGTCCGGCTCCGCTTCGTCGGCTTCCTGCGAGACCGTGGGCTCGAGCTCGCTCATCGGCTCCAGCTCCAGATCGGCCGGATTCAGCTCTTCCCGGATCGACGGTGTCCGCGGCGAGCTGGCGCGCACCTGTCCGAAGTCCGAGCTCGTCGTCTCGAGCCCCTCGAGCAGGCCGCCCGACTCGACTGTTTCTGTTTCGTCCTCGACGAGGTTCGTCGTCTCGATCTCGATCGAACCCGGGATCTCGAGGTCTGAAATCTCTTCTTCTTCCACGACCGGGGGCGGAGGCGCCGCCTTCGCCGCCGGTTTCGCCACGGGCGGAGGTGGGGCGACGCGGGCGCCGGGCTTCGCCGCGGGAACACCTTTCGCCGGGGAGGGTTCGCCCAGGTCGAGGAAGACGAGACTCGAGGTCTTGCGTTTCCCGGACTTGGAGATGTCCTCGCCGCCGGGGCCTGTCGCCGTGGGGACGTTGATCTTGGCCGCCGACCGCCTCCCCGCCCCGGGGTCGCCACCGTACATCTTGAGGTGCTCGGTCAAGATCTCGCGAAGCCGCTCGCTCTCCGGCGAGATGTCCGTAAACTCCTTCAGCGCCGAAAACGCGCTTTCAATCTTGCCGGCCTTCTGCATCCGCTCGGCGTACTGCACGAAGTTCTGCTGGGCTTCAGTCATGAAGCCCTTCGCCGCATACAGCTTCGCGAGTTTCAAGTACGTCGCCTGCCTCGCCGGTGCATTGCGGAGCACCTTGTTGCACATGGCGATGGCGTTGTTGTGGAATCCGAGCTCGGCGTACTTGTCCACGGCCTGATCGTAGTAGTCCGCCGCCTGGCCCGGGTCCTTCAGCTTGATATAGAGATCGCCGATGCGATTGTAGATCGAGAGATCGGGGTTCGGCTCCCCGTCCGACTCTTGCGTCTTGAGCGCTTCGAGCCAGTACTCGACGGCCTTCTTCGGCTCCTTGGCCTCGAGACCTTTGGCCTTGTCTTTCAGCTGCTCAAGTTTGGACATGGAAGCTCTAAGATACCGGGACGGTGGGAGTGGGACAAGCCGAACCCGCTGTCCAGACGGCGCTTACGACGTTCGCCCCCATCCAGTAAGCCGCTTCCCGCCAGTCTGCCACGGCCGTCAGGACCAGGTCCGCCATGAAGCCGGGGGCGAGCTGACCCCGCTCGCCCGCGAGCCCCAGGGCCGCCGCGGCGTTCACGGTGACCGCCGTCAACGCCTCGGCGTGACGCAGACCCAACTGCGACACGCCGAGCGCCATCACCAGCGGCAAACTCACCGTGGGTGAGGTACCCGGATTGAAATCCGTGGCCAGCGCGACGGCCGCGCCCGCCTCGACCAAGCGGCGCGCGGGCGCCTGACCCTTCTTGCCGAGGAAGACCATCGTCGCGGGGAGGAGCACGGCGACTGTTCCGCTCGCGGCCAGTGCCCGGATGCCGGCGTCTGAAACGCTGGCCAGGTGGTCGGCGGATAGCGCGCCCAACTCCGCCGCCAACTCCGCCCCGCCCGACCCCTCCAGCTCGTCGGCGTGCAGTTTGAGCGCGAGCCCATGACGCTGGGCCGCCGTGAGGATCGCCCGGGCTTCGGCCGGCGTGAAGACTCCGGGCTCGCAGAACACGTCACAGCACCGCGCCAACCCGTTCTTGGCCACCGCGGGGATCATCTCGTCACACAAGAGGCGCACGTATGCCGCGCGATCGCCGCGATACTCCGGCGGGACTTCGTGCGCGCCGAGGAACGTCGGGATGAGCGTCGCGGGCTGGGCATCCGCCAGGCGCTTGATCACGCGCAACTGTTTCAGCTCGGCCTCGAGCTCGAGCCCGTACCCGGACTTCACCTCGATCGTGGTCGTCCCATGGGCAAGCAACGTGGCGAGGCGCGCGCGGGTGAGGACCTCGAGCTCCGCTTCGGAGCGCGCGCGCACGTCGCGGACCGACTGCAGAATGCCACCGCCGGCGGCGGCGATTGCCTGGTAGTCCTCGCCCAGCGCGCGACGTTGGTGGTCGTCGAGTCGCGCGGCGCCGAACACGCCGTGGGTGTGACAGTCGATGAACCCCGGGAGCATGACGCCCGAGACTTCCGTCACGCGATCGGCCTTTGGCGCCTCGGCGCGCGGGCCCACCCAGGCGATGCGCTTGCCATCGATCAAGACGGCCGCATCGCGCAGCACTTCCACGTCGGCCATCTCCGCCCGGCGGCGGGCGCGCGCGGGGCCGCGGCAGGTCACGACCTGACGCGCGCCGACGAGGAGCGTCTTCAGTCGGGCGTTCCTCGCTCGTGCATCGGCAACCGGATGCCGTGGCGCCGGGCGGCGTCGAGCGCTGCGGGGTACCCCGCGTCGGCGTGCCGCGCCACGCCGATCCCGGGATCGTTCGTCAGGACGCGCTCCAGGCGGCGCGCCGCGGCCTCCGTGCCGTCGGCGACGATCACCTGCCCCGCGTGCAACGAATTGCCGATCCCGACACCGCCCCCGTGATGGAACGACACCCACGAAGCGCCCGACGCTGTGTTGAGCAGCGCATTCAGGATCGCCCAGTCGGCGATCGCGTCCGAGCCGTCGCGCATCGCTTCCGTTTCCCGGAACGGAGAGGCGACAGAGCCTGTGTCGAGATGATCGCGCCCGATGACGATCGGCGCCGTCACCTCACCGCGTTTGACCAGATCGTTCAGTGCCAGCCCGAACCGCGCCCGCTCGCCCTGCCCCAGCCAGCAGATGCGCGCGGGGAGGCCCTGAAACGCCACGCGTTCCTGCGCGAGCGTGATCCAGCGCTTGAGGTGGGCGTCCTCCGGGAAGAGCTCCAGCACGAGCCGGTCGGTGCGGTGCAGGTCGGCCGCGTCCCCCGACAGCGCGACCCAGCGAAACGGGCCCTTCCCTTCGCAGAAGAGCGGCCGGATGTACTCGGGGACGAACCCGGGGATGTCGAACGCGTCCGTGACCCCGCCGTCGCGGGCCTCGGTGCGAATGTTGTTGCCGTAGTCGAACGCGACCGCGCCGCGGTGCTGCAGGTGCAGCATGGCGCGCACGTGCGCCGCGATGCTGTGACGCGCGCGCCGTTGGTACTCGTCGGGTGCGCGACGTCGCTCGGTGGCGGCTTCGTCCAGCGACCAGCCCGCAGGGACGTATCCGTTCAAGGTGTCGTGCGCCGAGGTCTGGTCGGTAAGCACATCGGGCACGAAGCCGCGGCGGACCAGGTCGGGGAACACCTCGGCGCAGTTGCCGACGAGCCCAATCGACAACGCCGCGCCGGTCCGCTTCGCTTCTCCGCACCACGCCAGCGCTTCGTCTATCGACGACGTGGCCCGGTCGAGGTAGCGCGTGTCCAGGCGCCGCTGCACACGGGCCGGATCGACGTCCACCGCGATGCAGATGCCCTCGTTCATGGTCGCCGCGAGGGGCTGGGCGCCTCCCATCCCTCCTAACCCACCCGTAAGGAGGATCCGACCACGAAGGGATCCCTGAAAATGCCGCGCAGCGACGGCCGCCAGCGTTTCATACGTGCCCTGCAGGATGCCCTGCGTCCCGATGTAGATCCACGAGCCCGCCGTCATCTGGCCGTACATCGTGAGCCCCGCGTGCTCGAGCTCTCGGAACGT